>CAMDBH010000002.1 GCA_945889325.1 Klebsiella pneumoniae | reverse complement strand
CAGCACCCGCAAACTGCGTTTGCGGCGGACGGCGGGCACGGAGACCCGCCGCTACACAAATTTATTTAATATCAAGCAATTGTTCTAATAACGCCACTGCCTGCAAGGCAAGACTAAACCGCTACGGCAAACTCCCTCAACGCCTGATTCAAACTAGTCTTCTTATCCGTAGACTCTTTGCGCAACCCAATAATCAACGCACAAGGCACGCCAAACTCACCTGCCGGAAATTTCTTGAGCCGCGTACCCGGAATGACGACACTCCGTGCAGGAATTCTGCCCCTATATTCAATAACTTGCGGTCCAGTCACATCCAAAATTGCCGTTGTGCTTGTCAAAACAACATTGGCGCCCAAAACGGCTTCCCTTTCAATATGAACGCCTTCAACGACAATCGCCCGCGAGCCGATAAAGCAACCGTCCTCAATGATGACCGGACTTGCCGAAGGCGGCTCCAAAACGCCGCCGATGCCGACACCGCCGGCCAAGTGGACGTTGCTGCCGATTTGCGCACAAGATCCGACGGTTGCCCAGGTATCGACCATGCTGCCGCTGCCGACGCGGGCGCCGATGTTGACGTAGCCGGGCATCAAGATCGCGCCCGGTTCCAAGAAGCTGCCGTACCTGGCGACGCCGGGCGGAACTACGCGGACATTTTGGCCTTTCAAGTTGTGCTTGAGCGGAATTTTGTCGTGAAATTCAAAAGGCCCGACTTCGTGCACGGTCATCGCGGCGATGCTGAAATACAGCAATATCGCTTCTTTTACCCACGCATGCACAACCCAGCCATTGGCGGTTGGCTCGGCCACGCGCAGCGTGCCGCGATCCAGACAGGCGATCGCATCCAAAACCGCTTCCGAATAGCGGCGTTCGGCCAACAAGCTGCGATCGGCAAACGCTTGGGAGATCAATGTCGCCATCGGCGCTGTCGGCACGCTCATTTTGATTTCCTTGGCTATTTGGTGGCCGGTGTGGCGGCAGCTGGTTTGTCCGCGGCGCCTTTGTCATCGGCTTTCTTGTCTTTGGCTGCGTCTACTTTGGCGGCGGCATCGGGGGCGCGCGCGCTTTTGCCGTCAATCGCCGACGATTCGGTGCCGGCGCGCGCCAACACAATCGACAGAATCATGAACAATGCCGCCGCACCGGTAGTCAGACGTGTCATCACCGTGGACGCGCCGCGGCCGCCAAATACGCTGCCCGTGCTGCTGCCGCCGCCGAACACGCCACCGCGCGCACCGCCGCCGCGACCGGGCTGCAGCAGGACAACGACGATCAAGAACAAGCAAACGATGATGTAAATGGCAATGGCGAGGTAATAAAGCACGATGAACTCCCGTTGGAAACCGTTGAAATAAAAAGCGATTAGTTGTTTTGCCGATAGCGCACGATGTTGGCGAACTCTTCACTTTGCAAGCTGGCACCGCCGACAAGCAAACCGTCGATATCTGTTTGGGCCATCAGGCCCGCGGCACTGGACGCCTTGACGCTGCCGCCGTATTGCAGACGCAGGGCGTCGGCAAATTCCCTCCCCAATAAGTCCCTAATTTCACTCCGAATATGCGCATGGACTTCTTGTGCCTGTTCGGGCGAGGCGACAAGGCCAGTGCCGATGGCCCACACCGGTTCATACGCAATCACAAGATGTTGCAGCTGCAGCGCGTTCAGGCCGTGCAGTGCGGTGCGCAATTGGCGGCTGACGACGGCAAAAGTTTGGCTGGCTTTGCGTTCGTCCAGACTTTCGCCGCAGCAAAGCACCGGTTTCAGATCGGCTTTGAGCGCGGCGTGCAATTTTTTGGCCACCAACGCATCGCTGTCGCCAAAAACGGCACGGCGCTCAGAATGGCCGATCAAAACGTGTGAGCAACCGACCGAGGTCAGCATTTCGCCCGCAACGGCACCAGTGAACGCGCCTTTGGCTTCGGCGTGCACGTCCTGACCACCCACGTGAACGGCTGAGCCGCTGACCCGCTCGGCAACCGCATTCAAAAACGGAAATGATGGAAAAATAACCACTTCCACGCCGCGCTGCGAACCCAAGCGGTTGCGCACGTCGCTCGCGAGATGCAACGCGTCCTGCAAGGTCAGGTGCATTTTCCAATTGCCGCCGATGATGGGCTTTCGCGCCACGCTTGACTCCAATAATTTCAGCGGCGTCCGCCGCGCAATGCGGTGATGCCGGGCATGGGCTTGCCGGAAAGAAATTCAAGACTGGCGCCGCCACCGGTGGAGACGTGTGAAATCAATGGCGTTACTCCAGCCTTGCGGATGGCCGACACCGAATCACCGCCGCCGACCACGCTCGTCGCCGTCGTTTGCGCGATCGCGGTGGCAATCGCGCTGGTGCCGGTTGCAAACCGCTCCATTTCAAAAATGCCCATCGGGCCGTTCCACAAGATCGTGCGCGGTGGCGCGTCGGAGCTTGCATGGCGGCCAGCGAGCAATTGCGTATAAAGTTCAATGGTCTTGGGGCCGATATCCACGGCGATGTCGTCTGGTGCAAAACCGCCATTTTCAACGACACTGCACAGCGCATCGGCCGCAACTTCTTTGACCACCACGTGATCAACCGGCAAATACAACGGCAGACCGCGTTCGGCGGCGCGCTGCAGCAGGTGTTTGGCCAACTGCAAATGGTCGGTTTCTACAAGGCTTTTGCCGACATCGTGGCCTTGCGCCGCCAAAAACGTGTAGGCCATCGCCCCGCCAATCAACAGCGCCGAGACGTTGGGAATCAAACTTTCAATGACTTCGATCTTGTCGCTGACTTTGGCGCCGCCGAGCAACGCAAAATACGGCGTTTCCGGACTCGTCATCAGCTTGGTCAGGTATTCCACTTCTCTTTCAAGCAGCAGGCCTGCGCCGCGCATCGGCATCATCTTGGGCAGCGCGACCACCGATGCATGGGCACGGTGAACTGCGCCAAACGCATCATTGACGTAAATATCACATAAATCAGCAAGTTTACGCGCAAAATCGTCGCTGTTTGCTTCTTCTTCTGGATGAAAGCGCAGATTTTCCAGCAGCACCACTTGGCCGGGGCGCTGGTTGGCAATCAGATGAATCGCCGAATCGCCAATGCAATCATCGGGCAGCATCACATCGCAGTCCAACATTTCGGCCAGACCGCGTGCGACCGGCTCCAAGGAATACTTCAGGTTTTTCTTGCCCTTGGGCCGCCCGAGATGCGAACACACGATCAGGCGACCTTCCTGCGCCCGAATGAGTTGCATGGTCGGCAGCGTCGCGCGGATGCGCGAATCGTCCGTGATTGCGCCATCGGCATCGAGAGGCACGTTGAAATCGGCGCGCAACAGCACGCGTTTGCTCGCCAGGTGCAAGTCGCGAACCGATAAAATATTGAGCTGTTTGAGCAAAGCTCCCGTTTCCATGACCGCTACTCCTGCATGTCTTGGCTAGTTAGTATGTGGCAAGCCAAAGCGTAAAGGCGGCTGGCGTAGCCCCATTCGTTGTCGTACCACGCAATCACTTTAACTATTTTACGGCCTTGGACGTGGGTGAGCAGGCTGTCGACCACGCTGCCGTTGGGGTCGCCCATCAGGTCCGACGACACGACGGGCTGGGTCTCAATCCGCAGAACCCCCGGCAAATAGGCGGCAGCGGCGGCTTGCAGCATCGCGTTGACAGCTTCAGTGTTTGTTGCGCGCTGCACTTCCACGACCAAATCGCACAGCGAAACCGCGGCGACCGGCACCCGCAGGGCCAAACCGTGCAGTTTGCCCGTCAAATCGGGCACAACCAAACCAATGGCTTTGGCTGCACCGGTTGAAGTCGGCACAATATTCTGGGCGGCGGCGCGGCCACGGCGGAAATCTTTGTTGTGCGCGATGTCCAACAGCGCTTGATCGCCGGTGTAAGCGTGCACAGTGGTCATCGTGCCGTTGAGGATGCCGTAGGCTTCTTGCAGCGCTTTGGCCACTGGCGCCAAGCACGTTGTTGTGCAAGAAGCCGCTGAAATTACGGTATGTTCGCGGCGAAGTGCCTCATCATTGATGCCGCGGACCACAGTGATGTCCGGCGGATCTTTGCCATCGCCGGGCGCCGAAATCAGCACGCGTTTGGCGCCCGCGGTCAGGTGTGCTGAGGCAAGTGCCCGTTTGGTAAAGCGACCTGTAGATTCGATCACCAAATCGACGCCGAGTTCGCCCCACGGCAACTTGGTCGGGTCAGACCCAGTCAAAAACGCAACCCGATGGGCGCCGACCTGCAGTGCGTCGCCGTCATCGGTCAGCGGCAGGCTCAATGGATGAAAAGTCGTGTCATATTGCAGCAAATACTTGCGCGCCGCGGCGTCTGCCATGTCGTTGTTGGCGACCAGATCAAACGGACACGCGACATCGAGCGCTGCGATGCGCGTAAAAGCGCGGCCGATACGGCCAAAGCCGTTGACGGCGACACGCGCACGACGCGGCGGGGTAACACTGGGCGTCATTCTGAAGACCTGCTGGCGACTATCGCGAAGGATTACAAAGCTTTGCGGCGCGTGTTGCGACAAAGCCGCAAGCCCGATGGGGCCGAAAGATTAAGGGTATTGCGCGCCGAAGTCAACGCTGCGGCGTGCTTAGCGCTTCCAAAAGCGCGGAAATCTGCGCGCTCGTGTGGGCCAGATGGCGCAGCGTGGCGGCGCCGGCGACCAAACCGACCGTGCCGGCCAGGCCCAAACCGCTGCAGACAAAGGCGACCGAAGCGGAAAGCGCGCCGCCCGTGTCGCCGATTAGCGCTTTGACCAGCGTGGTTACCAAAACTGTGAGCGAAAGCGTGACCAACAAACCCGCACCGACTTCAAGGACGCGGGCAAACATATCCAGCGTCACCAGGCGGGCACGGTGCTCGGCGATCAAACCGACCACGCGATCGGTCGGCAACGGCAAAAGCGAGGGCGGCGGCCGGTAGGGCGGCTGCGGCGGTTGCGCGGCGGGCATTTGCGGCACAGCTGGCTGCGATTGTTGCGGAGGCCGTCGCACCAAGCGCCCAGCCTGAGATTGCGGCGGCGGCGAGGTCGACGTTTGGCCGAATGACTGCTGGCCAAATGGCTGTGCGGAGTTGCGCACAAGCCCGCCGGGATTTGACGCTTGGACCGGATCGCGCGGCGGCAGTGTGGGGTGTCGCGGCGGCGGTACAGTCGGATTTCGCCCTTGCATCGGCGACGGTGACGCGCCCAAGCCGGAAGAAAATTCCTGAATGACGTCAGAACTCTCGCGATCAATGCCGACAGAAACGTGTTCAGCATCTTCACTTGCGCGCACGGGTCGCACCAGCGCGGGATCGGCAGTGCGCACGGCGCCCGGTAGCTTGGGTGGTGCCTCAAAGCCCGATGGCATCAACGTCGGCCGGCGGTTGGTGGCCACCGGTTGGCGCCGCAGTTGATCGCCCGCAGCGCGCACGGCTTCATAACCGGGCATATCGTCGGTCATCGCGCTCAGCGTCACGCGGGCGCCGGTAGCGTGTGGCACCGGCGGCAACAAATCACCTGGCGTATTGGGGAGATCCGGTAAATCGTCGCCACCCACGTCGTCCGTTGTCGGCAACGCACCGTGTTGCAACATCGTGACTTCATTGCCCGTGTGGCCATAGGGCTGCGGCATTGGCGGTGGGCGGTCGTTTTGGCTCATCGTCGGACCTCAGAATTATAAGCCATTTTACTTGGTCTGCTGCTGCGGCGCGATCGGCGGCGGCGCGGTCGGCGGCGGCGCACTCGGGCACTGGGCCACAATCACGCCCAAAGCTTGCAGCAAGGGCGTTTTCGCGCCGTCGGGCAAGGCACCTTTTTCAACAATAAAACTCAGCGATTCTGCGCGCTTGATCGCCAAGCACTGGCTGTGTTGCCGTTCTAGATCGACCAGATGCGCCTGTGCCATCAGCGGCCCCAACAGCGCCGTGGAGGGCACCAAACCCCTGGCCCGTTCAAAAAGCGCTTGCGGTGACGCTGTAAACGCAGCGTCGCCCGCTACCGCTTGCCGTAAACCTTTGCCAGCCAACGCGCTCGCGTAGGCCAGCGCCATGGCCTCGGCCCCGGTTAAATCGCTGATTTTAAGGCCCATACGCTTGTCCATCGGCGCATCGTGCAAATTGTGGCGGTAAAGAATCGCCAACCAAGTTTCCTCAACTTGATCGAACAAATCGATGCGGCCGTTGAGAATCGAAGCGTTGAGCACGGCCACAGCCGCGTCGCCTGTGGTGTCGCGGCGAAAAACATCTTCCATGATCAAAGCGTGCAACCGCGTGCGATCGGCCATTTTTCGCACCGCGACATCAGCCAAATACCCCATAAAAAACGGGGCCTTCATCACAAAACCAACCCCGTACTGCGACGCATCAGAACCGCGAGGCCGGCTTTCAGCGGCGCGGCTTTCCGTGGCCCCGATTGCGGCATCTTCTGCAACTGGCGCCGGCAGTTGAATGGGCTTGCCGTACGGTTCCAACTCGGCAAGCGTGCATTTTCGCTGCATCGGGTCGGCCAAGGCCGCAACGCTTTCGGCTGCTTGCAAACGAATGCTTTGCTTGCCGCCATTTCGCGCCACCCGCAACAACGATATCGCCGTTGTGCAAGCATTTTTGGCATCGGTTTGCGCAGTTGCCGTTGCTATCGCCAGCGCCACTTCATGCGCTTGAATTTGTGGTTCTTTGCTTGCGGCGATTTCCAGCAGTTGAATGGCCCCAGCGTATTCGATCAAATTGCTTTTGCGCATTAGCGCTTTAGCATCCGTGCCAGCGGCCAAGGCGCGAATCCAACCCAAAACCAGCGCTTGGCGGGCGTCCAGCAGCGTGACCGCCGCGTCGTGCACCCGCATCGATCCACTGGGCCCGATGGTCAAACGCGCTTGAATACCCAAGGTTATGAACTTGTCGACCTGATGATGAACGGCACCCTCGGCCCCGACAGCATCGATAATCGCCAGCGCGCGATCGGCTGAAGTGCGCTTGTCGAGCGCTCTTTCGCGTTGGGTAACGGTGAGATAGCCGCTGCTGCGCACTTCGGCCACCACGGGGTGATCGACGTAAGCTTCGTGAATTTGGGCGCGGCTGGTCAGCGCTCCGCTCCGCGGGCCGGCCCAGACGCCCGACGAAAAGAGGCAGATTGCCATGCAACAACCCAGTATTCTGCGCATTTTCCTGCTCGCTGCGCCGCCAAAATTGTCCATCTTGATTCAAACCTCCGACAGATAAAGTACAAGGGTTTGGCCGGATCGGCAAGTATTGAACCCGCCCTTGCCTTTGCCGGTGGCGTGAACGACCATCTTGCCGCGCGCCCCAGCGTTGGTCAGAGGCATTTTGCGAAGTAAGTTGTTTCAAAGTCGCTTTGTTATCGTAGCAGGCAAGGGCGGCGTCGGTCGAACGACGGTTTGCGCGGCGCTTGGCTTGGCCGCGGCTCGCTACGGATTGCGCACCTGCATCTTGCAACTCAACACCCGCGACGACATCGGCAGAATTTATGGCCTCAATGCTTCGGCGCATGAACCGGTGCGGCTTGACCCGCAACTGCCGCTATTTGCAGCGGACCTGCGCCCAAGTGATGCGCTGCGCGAATACGGTCAGATGAAACTGCGCTTTCGCGCGCTGCACAGTATTGTTTTTGAAAACGATATGATGCGGCGTTTGTTGCGCATGATTCCGGGAATGAATGAAATGCTCATGCTCGGCAAGGCCTGGCACATGGAGGCGATGGACAAAAAGCCTGATGGATCGCCGACTTGGGACTTGTTGATTGTCGATGCGCCGGCGACCGGTCACGGCGTTTCGCTTTTGCGCCTGCCGCAGGTCATTGTGCAGGCTGTGCCCTACGGCCCGATGGCGGAGGACGCCAATGCCATGAAAGCATTGCTAGAAGATCCGTCGCGCACCGGTTTGCACGTGGTCACGCTGCCCCAAGAATTGCCGGCGAGTGAAGCGCTTGAGCTCTGCGAACAGGCCAAAACCGTGTTGGGGGTGCCCACCGGTTATCTTTTTGTCAATCAGATGCTGCCCCGCGTGATGAACGAGGCGCAGCGCAAAGCCTTTTTGCAGCACGCCCACCGCCGCGCGGATGGCCCGCTCATGCGCGCCGGTGTAGCGGCGATCGACGCTTACGAGCATTGGTGGTCGGCGCAACAAGCGCAATTGGCCCGGCTGCGCCACGCCGCGCCGTTGCCCATTGTGGAGCTGCCGCATTTGTTCGGTGAAATCGATCGCGCCAAACTTCAACATTTAAGTGAAGTTACGGTCGCCGGTATGGAATCAGCCGATGCGCGCAGTTCAGCTGAACGGACCGATCGATGATGGCCCCGATTCACCGCTTCTGGTGCGGCTCGGCGTTTGCGCTTTTGATGAGTGTGTCCGTTGGGTTAATGGGCGTCGCCAGGGGCGGCGCCGCACAAACGCCACACGAAGTCGGACAATTGCAAGGAAAATCCGCGATGCACTCAGAAATAGCAGCGCCCAAGCCGGGCCACGAAGCCCAGCCAGTGACATTGGCGCAAATGCAGGCGCAGGCCGAAGCACTGGCGCAAAAGCTAGCGGCCGGGTCAAATGCTGCAAAATTAGTAGAAATTCAGGCATTTGGTCCCGGATTTGTTCAGCACTGGCAGCTGCCCAACGGGCTGCAAATCGCCATCGCCGCCGACGCCGACGCGCCGCTGGTGGCCGTGCACACTTGGGTACGCGTCGGTTCTGCTTATGAAACAGCAGGAAAAACGGGTTTGGCGCACTTGATGGAACACTTGATGTTCAAAGCCACGCGAACGCGGGCCGGCGGCGTGTTTGATCGCGTGCTGGAACAAGTGGGCGCCAGTGCCAATGCCGCGACATTCTTGGATTGGACCTATTACCATGAGACGGTGCCGCCCCCACATTTGGCCACCGTGTTGGAAATGGAGGCCGATCGGATGGTGAACCTCGATTTGACTGCCGCGGCCTTCAAAGCGGAACTGGAGGTCGTCAAAAACGAGAGGCGCGAACACGTTGAAAATGATGCGGATGGTTTACTCGATGAGGCCTTGGCCGATGCGGCTTTTGCTGGGCACCCGTACGGACATCCGGTGATCGGCACGGCGGCCGACTTGGAAAAGCTGAATCTTCAGGATGTTCAAGGTTTTTACCGCCAGCACTATGGGCCCAGTCGCGCCATGCTGGTGCTGGTCGGGGCCGTGGACGCGCAGGTGGCGTTGGAGGCGATCGCCAAATTTTACGGACCGATAGCCGCCAACAGCAAGGCGATTGCCGCGCCGCACGGCAAGGCGGCTGCCGACACGGTTCACCGCGTCGTCTCTGTCGAGGGCCAAGCGTCGCGCCTGCTGGTGGCGTGGCGCACCGTGCCGGGTGATCATACGGACGCCGCCGCGCTGCAAGTGCTTGCGGAGACGCTGTTTAATGCCGATTCCGCGCGTATTCAGCGCGCGTTGCTTTACGATGCCAAGGTGGCCGCCCATGTCTCGGGTCACGTGAGCGACGCCCAACTGGGCAATCTTTTTGATGTGCGCATGGCGATGTTGCCCGGCAAAACCGCGCACGACGGTCTGGCGGCGCTGGATGCCGCGACGCTTGCGCTGTTGAGCGACAAGCCGCTGACCGACGACGAAGTGGCGGCTGCGAAAAATCGCTTGAAAATGCAGCACTATCGTGAACTGACCGGCGTGGACGGGCGCGCTGAAGCTTTGGGCCACGCTTGGGCGACCTTTGGCAGCTTAGGTCATCACGCTAAAGTCTGGCAGGCCGTGGCCCAGACGAGCGCGGCCGATGTGCGACGCGTTGCAAAAACGTATCTGATCGACAAAAGAATCACCGTGGTCAGTGAGCCACCAACAGAAAAAACCGTGCAGAAACAGCGAAAAACCAAAGCAAAGGTTCAAACCTAAGATGCGCCGCGCAGCCGCAGCATGGCTCGGTCTCATCGCGCTGGCGCTCACAGCCAGTGTGGCGTTTGCCGCGCGTCCGGCCGCCACCGCGGCCAAGCAGAAGGGAAAGCTTGTGAATTCACCGATAGTTGTGCAAAGGGCCTGGCCGCCGGTCGTGACGATCCGGGCCGTCGTGGGCAGCGGTTCTTTGGCTGATCCAGCGGGCCAAGAGGGACTGGCGCTTTTGTGTTGGACCACCGCGCTGCGCGGGGCGGGCGATCGCGATCGCAGCGAAATCGCGGAGAAGCTGGAAGCCCTTGGCGCCCATGTAGATTTTTCTGTCGACAAGCTGTCGGTGACCGTGGTCGGTGAGGTTTTGGCCGACCAACTCGATGCATTCATACCGCTTTTTTCCGATATTTTGACGCGGCCGCGTTTCGATCCCGCTGAAATCGAGTTGGCCCGCACGCAATTGCTCAGCGATGTTGTGGAATCGCGCGACGATGACGATGCATTGGCCCATGACGCGCTGCCGCGTTATTTGTACCGAGGCCAACCGGCGGGACGGCCAACGGGGGGCACCGAAAAATCCTTGGCCGCCATCGACGGCGCCGCGGTCAAGTCGTGGCACCAGAAACACGCGGTCGCCGCCAACTTGCGCTTCGGCTTTGCCGGCGCGATCGACGCGACCGCGGCGCAAACCATTGCCCAGACCTTGGCGGCAAAATTGTCGATGCAAGCGCAGGCCAAGCCGCCGAACTTTGGCAAAATTGGCCTATCGGGGCGCCGGCTTCTGCTGATCGACAAACCGCGGCGCACCCAAGCGCAAGTGCTGATCGCGCAGCCGCTTGTGGCTTCGACGCACAAAGATTCGCTGGCACTGCAAGTCGCCAACGCCGTGTTGGGTGGCGCGTTTACCTCGCGCTTAAACCGCGAAATCAGAGAATTGCGCGGCTGGTCCTACTCGACCTGGTCCGCGATTTCCTCGGCGCCGCAAGCGGGCACCTTGGCCCTGGGTTTTTCACCCGGCAACCGCGATGTGGCCCCAGCGATTGAATTGGCCGTCAAGATCGTGGCCGAATTGCAACAACACGGTGTCACCGCAGCGGAATTGCGCTTTGCCAAGGATTTTTTGAAAGGCGCCCACCGCGCCTCACTTGAAACGGCCGATCACGAATTGGCGCAACGTCTGCACGCGATTGTGCTTGGCTTGCCGGCCGATGAAATCGATACATTGCCCGCGCGCATTGAAAGCATTGATGTCAAAGCCGTCAATCGCGCGCTGCACGAGCATTTGCATCCGCTGGATTTGGTTGCAGTTGTTGTTGGATCTGCCAAAATCTTGCGCGAAAAATTGGAAAATTCCGCTGCCCAATTTGCCGTTGAAGTGATCGCTGCGGATGCGGCCCCTGAAAGTACAACCGGTGTTGGACGGGCGGTGAGCAAAATTCCCGTTGCAGAACCACCACCAACAGCGCCAAATGCCGATTCGGATAGCGAAGAAGAAGGCGAAACAGGCCCCGACGAAGACGGCGAGGCACCCGAGCAAGCCAAAGATCCAACCCCCAAGGACAAAGGCGAAAAACCATGATTGATCTCGAACACGTCGACGCCTTTGCCGCGTACGCGCACCGCAACCAAAAACGCAATACGGGCGATGCCACTGCGCCTGAAGTGCCCTATATCATTCATCCTCGTGCCGTCCGCGATGTGCTTTTGCTGGAGCACCCCGATGAGCTGTTACACCAGCCGGAATTTTTGGCCATGGCGCTTTTGCACGACGTGTTGGAGGATTGCGAAGTTCATCAGTCTGAAATAACAGAGAAATTTGGAGCCGAAGTGTGTGCAGGTGTCCGCGTGCTGTCCAAGCAACTGCGCATGGAACCACGGGCCGTGAAAAGCGATGAGCAATATTGGGCGGTGTTAGCCAATGCGCCTTTGCCGCTGCGCCAGATTAAAGCTGCAGATCGCATAGATAATTTGCGATCGTGTCTGCGCTGGCCGCGGGAAAAGCTGGCGCGCAAGTATCTTGTCGAAACGCCGCAAAAATTGCTGCCCTTGATCGTCGATGACCCGTTTGCGTACGCCACGCTTGCCGACCTTTTGGCGCAAATGCGCCGCGCTTACAGCTAGTTTTTGGCAGCGGCGGCTGGCGATTGCTAAATTTGTTCGATTTTTTTGATGCAACCGGCGAAAACTGTATGCTGTATGGCGCGCACCTTGGGCGGTGCCGAGCCCAGCGATGGCAGAACGGCCACAAATAATACGCCAATACCTAAAAATCCTCGCGCTGTGCGTACTGAGCGCTGTTGTGCATTGGGTTGCGCCGCCGCAGGCGCACGCTGATGTGAAAGCTGAAATCGCCGAAACGGAAACCTTTTTGCGCTTGGCCAAGCATGCGCCGGCGAGTGAAACGCTGCCCGCGCACGTCAAACTCGGCACCTTGTTCAAGCAGGCAGGCGACCGCAAGAAGGCAGAAGCGCAGTGGATTTTGGTCATCAAAGCCTACGAAAAGGCCATCGCCGACAAAAATCCGTTCAACAAGGGCGGCGAAGAAGCAGCGGCCGCGGCAGAGAGCGCCGTGCATCTGCTTGAACTTAAAGTACAAGCCTTCATGGAAGAGCCGATTCCGCCGCTGCCGGCCAAATTTTCACCGATCAAGCGTCAGGCCATCTTGCTAACGCATCTGCGGATTTTGTTGGATACGCAAATCGGCACGCAAAAAAACCCAGCAGACCCAGCGCAAATCCCGCTTGATCGCGCCGGCGGCTTCATCGATGAGATGAACGACGTCGACGGCTATCGCGTGGCTGAATGGTCATTTGGCGTCAAGGTGCTGCGCGGGCGGATTTGTGGACAAGTATCTGAAATTGCTAAACAATTGGTGCTTACTCTGCCGCCCGAAGAACAGGATGGCGGCCATGCGCTGGTCGATCCGGTGGTGGCGCACTACGCCGATCTGGCCATGGCGATGTTTCGCGCGACGTGGCAGGACATGCAGCGGCATCACTATGTCGGCGCGTGGATGATGACGCTGAAGAAGATCCTCAATCTCAAATTGCCAAATGAATTTCCGTTGTCACGTGAGCGGGTGCGCCAATGGCAGGCGCCTTTGCCCAACGATTGGCTGCAGCAGGAAATCCTCAAGACTTTGCAGCCTGAAACGGTGCGGGCCTGCTACGACCGCGTGGTTTTTGACCGGCCCGATGAAATGTTCGGCGACTTCATCTTGCGTTGGACCGTGACCGATGAGGCGAAGATCACGGAGATTGTCGTGGAAAACGAGCCGCTCATCACCAAATGCCTGCAGCAGCGCTGGGGGGATCTCAAAGGCGTGCCGGGCGCGGGGCAAAAATTCAAACTTCGCTTGCAGTTCGCCGTGTTTTAGGCGTTCGGGCCGACCGCGCACCCTCTTTTGCGCTTGCCCGTTGACGAACGCGTCGCCGCGGCCTATCTTTTCGATCCGGGCTCTACCGGTTTGCACGCCGTTTGTGCGACCGAACCCGGAAAGCTCCACGACATTGCGTCTGCACTATTTGCCTCATCCCACCGTTTTTCGGCGGGATGGAGCGAGCAAATACCCATTAATCGCACGACCATAGGAAGCAAAATGGCAATCAAAGCCAAGCCGACAAAATATGTTTTTATCACCGGCGGCGTCGTTTCCTCCATCGGCAAGGGATTGAGCGCCGCTTGTCTAGGCGCGTTGCTGGAAGCCCGTGGGCTTAAAGTTACGAATATCAAACTCGATCCGTACATCAACGTCGATCCGGGCACCATGAGCCCGTATCAGCACGGTGAAGTTTTTGTCACCGACGATGGCGCAGAAACGGATTTGGATTTGGGGCATTACGAGCGTTTTACCCAAACGACGATGCGCCGGACCAACAATTTCACAACCGGGCAGGTGTACGACACCGTGATTCAGCGCGAGCGGCGCGGGGAATATTTGGGCGGTACGGTGCAGGTGATCCCGCATATTACCGATGAAATTAAATCGAAAATTCACCTAGCGGCCGATGGCGTCGATGTAGCGATCGTCGAAATCGGCGGCACCGTGGGCGACATCGAATCGCTGCCGTTTTTGGAGGCGATCCGGCAAATGCGCTTGGAGGCCGGTGCGCGCAACGCCCTCAATGTGCACGTGACTTTGCTGCCGTACATCAAGGCCGCGGGTGAGGTGAAGACCAAGCCAACCCAGCACAGCGTCAAGGAATTGCGCGAGATCGGTATTCAGCCGGACATTATCTTGTGCCGCAGTGAGTACCCGTTGGACGACAGTTTGAAAGCGAAAATCTCGCTATTTTGCAACGTTCCGCGCGACTGCGTCATTCTGGCTCCTGATGTCGAGTGTATTTACGACTTGCCGCTGGAATTGCACGCCCAAGGCTTTGATCAGCAAGTGCTTGATCTATTGGCGATTTGGTCCGGTGAGCCCGATTTGCAGCATTGGCGCCGCTTTGCGGACACTTACAAGCACGCTCCGCGGCTGGCGACGATCGGCATCGTCGGCAAATATACGGAATTGCAGGAGAGTTATAAGTCGCTGGCCGAAGCACTGGCCCACGGCAGCGTGGCCAATCAGGCGCGGGTTGAAATTCGCTACATCGATGCCGAAGATTTGGAAAATTCAGCCGATATTGCGGCGATTTTAGGCCAAGTAGATGCGATTTTGGTCCCCGGTGGCTTTGGCAAACGCGGCGTCGAAGGCAAGATCCGCGCCGTGCAATTCGCTCGTGAAAACAATGTGCCTTATTTGGGCATCTGCTTGGGGATGCAAATTGCGGTGATTGAATTCGCCCGCCATGTTGTGGGTCGCATCGGCGCGCATTCTACGGAATTTGATGCGGAAACGCCGTTTCCCGTCGTTGACTTGATGGAACACCAACGCGCGATCACCAACAAGGGCGGTTCGATGCGCTTGGGCGCCTATCCCTGTGTTTTGAAAAAGGGATCGCTGGCGGAAAAAGTGTACGGTGCAGAAAATATCAGCGAGCGCCACCGCCATCGTTTTGAAGTCAACAACGCCTACCGCGCCGAATTGGAGAGCAAAGGCTTGCTGCTGTCGGGGCTGTCGCCGGACAAGCAGTTGGTTGAAATGAGTGAAATTTCCGGGCATCCGTGGTTTTTGGCCTGCCAATTTCACCCCGAGTACAAAAGTCGGCCGCTGGCACCGCACCCGATTTTTATCGCTTTTGTCGCCGCCGCGATCGCGCAAGCGCAACGGCACCAGCAAGCCGCTTAGATGGCCGCTGCATCGCCCGGGACGCTGTTCATCGTGGCTACGCCGATCGGCAATTTGGCCGACCTGACGCCCAGAGCCGCGCAAACGTTGGCCAATGTCCAGCTGATCCTGTGCGAGGATACGCGGCACACCGCGGTGTTGCTGCGGCATTTGGGCATTCGTCCGCCGCTGTGGTCGCTGCATGCCCATAATGAAGACAAGCAAATTCCCGCGGTTGTGCAGCGTTTGCGCGATGGCGATCACATCGCGCTCGTGTCGGACGCAGGCACACCGTGTTTGTCCGATCCGGGGGCCGCGCTTGTGGCCGCTGTGGCAAAAAATGCCTTTCCAATTCAATGCTTACCAGGACCGTTTGCGGCTGCAGTGGCGATCGCAGCTAGCGGCTTGACGGCGGTGCCGTTTGCGTTTTGGGGCTTTTTGCCCAAGAAATCGGCAGAACGCCAAACGGTGCTGCGCCGTTGTGTGCAAATCGCAGGCCAGCAAGCGGCGATGACCCACGCGTTCTACGTGCCTGGTCGCGATCTGGCCGAAGTCGTGGCCGATGTGCAAATGTTGGTGCCTACTGGGCAAATCGTCATTGCGCGCGAATTGACCAAGCTGCACGAAGGCTATTTGCGCGGCACGGCAAGTGAAGTGGCTGCGCTGTTGACTGAAGACAATCTGCGCGGTGAAGCAGTCTTGCTCATTGAACTTTTAGCGGATACTCAACTCAATGCCCAGACGGTCCTCGATCCGGTCGCGCTGGTGCGGCAGGCGCGGGCCCAAGGGCTGGACCGCAAGAAAGCGTTGCAGGACATCGCGCTGCAGACCCATCTGTCGCGCCGACACCTGTACGCGCTTTGGATCGCGCAGGATGAAGGACCGTCAGGGAGTTGAGCCGAGCCACTCTTGGCCGTCGCTGCTGATTTCGCGTTTCCAGATCGGGACGCGCGCTTTCAATTGCTCAATGATGTAGCGGCAGCCGTCGAACGCTTCAGCGCGATGTGCCGACAAAACAGCAATAGATACAGCTAGATCGCCGACGGCGAGCGATCCGATCCGGTGGATGAGGCGCGCCTCGATCAAACCAAATTGGCTGACCGCCTCCTGACAAATGCGCTCCATCTCGGCGACTGCGAGGGGCTCATAGGCCGAATACTCCAGAAGCGTCACAGTCTTATCTCGATTGGTCGCGCGGACTATGCCCTCAAAAGTGATCAAAGCGCCGACGCCATCGCTCGATAAATCGCGCGTCACTTCGCCGGTGGCGATCGGGGTGCTGCGTATTGCCGCCCGCGGGGCGCCACCGCTGACCGGCGGGAAAACCAGCACCTCGCCGCTTAACGGCAACAAATCAGGGTCTTGGAGAAATTCATCCGGCCGCGCCAAGCGACTGACCGACAGCAACCAGCGCATGTTTGGATGCAATGCGATGAGCCTTTGGCGCAATTGGCCCACCGTTTCGCCGTCAATGGCCGGTAATTCTTGGGTTTCACAGCCCGCGAGATCTTTGGACGCGGCAAAATAGCGAATCGTGATCAAAGTTTTGGTCTCCATACGGCGATGTTGGGCGGAAAAAAAAAACCAACAAGTCGACGAACGCTCACAGGCTGTGAAAAGGTTTTTTCACACCCGCTCAGAAGCTGTGAAATATTCATGTCACAGCTTCTGAGCGGGGCCAGGTATTAGCAGTTTCTGCTTGGACGCTCCGTAAGATAATGATATTACTGGAACCAGAAATTTGAATCCGAGCCCACTTTGGGTCGATTGGCAGAAATTGCCAATACCAGACCCCAATCGAGAGCGTGAAAAAAGGATTTTTCACACGCTCTCACGCCCGCTGCACAAAGCGCGCGATCAATTTTTTGACGCCCACTTTGGCAAATTGCACCGTCAAACGCGCCTGTTCGCCGTAACCATCCACTTCCAGCACGGCACCGGCGCCAAAAGTCACGTGATTGACCCGCATGCCTTTAGCAAAGCCTGCGGCATCGCCGCTGCGGTCAAAAGTTGGTTCAACTGCCTGGTTTTGCGGTTGAACCCAACCGTTGCCGGCTCGCGTCGCCTGCGCCCATACCGCTGCGTCGCGGCTGCGCGCGTCGGGTCCCCAACTGCCGCCGCGATTTGCCCAAGATCCACTGCCGCTTGTCGTTGTCTGCGTGCGGTGCATGGCGCCAAAATTGGCCGCGCTGGCCCAACTGCCGCCTTGGACGTCGATGAGCTCTGGCGGAATATTCGACAGAAACCGCGAGGGATCACAGGGCATTTCCTGGCCGCCAAAACGCCTGCGCATCCGCGCGTGACTCAAGTGCAGGCGCTTGCGCGCGCGGGTCATACCCACGTACAAAAGCCGCCTTTCTTCTTCAACTTCACGGTGATCGCCGCGTTGCGCGCCCAAGCCACCGATGACATTGGCGTGGGGCAAGATCCCTTCTTCCATCCCGACCAGAAAAGTCACATCGTATTCAAGGCCTTTGGCCGCGTGCAGCGTCATCATCGACACCCGTTCAGTGCCGTCGCCCAATTTGTCCGTGTCGCTCACTAGTGCAACTTGTTCAAGAAATCCACGGAGTGTTACGTCACCAGCGGTGTCGGCGTATTCCGCCATGGCGGACAGCAACTCGTTTAGGTTTTCTAACCGGTCGGCCGCTTCTTCAGTGCCCTCTTTCTTCAACGCATCGCGAATGCCACTGACATCCATGACCATTTTGCCGGCGCTGTCGGCGCGCATGGTTTCGATCCCGTCGCGCAACTTATTGACCAGCTTGGTAAAATCCCGCAATTTTTCGGTGGCCTTGCCGGCCTCGCCGCGTTCGAGCATCAAACGACAAGCGTCGGGCAGGGAAATCCCGCGGATCGTGGCGTAACTCGACACCAAATCGATCGACACCTGACCGATGCCGCGGCGCGGTGAAACGATAGCTCGCAGCCAACCGGCTGAATCTACGGGGTTAATCAACAGGCGGCACCAAGCCAGCACGTCTTTGACTTCAGCGCGCTCATAAAAACGCTGGCCGCCGATGAGCACATAGGGCAAGCGAAAGCGCCGCATCGATTCTTCCAACGTGCGCGACAGCGAATTGGTCCGATAGAACACAGCGAACTGATTCAGACTTGTCTCGCCTTTGAGGCGATCGATGGTGCGCGCGACCCAGTCGGCCTCGTCGCGTTCGGTCTGGGCGACGTGCAGCGTCAGTTTTTCGCCCGCACCGCGATCGGTCCAGAGCACCTTGCCGTGGCGATCGGCATTTTTTGCCACAACTGCGGTGCTGGCCTGCAAAATGTTGCCGCTAGAGCGGTAGTTTTGTTCCAGCTTGACCACCGTTGCGCCCGGAAACGCCCGTGGAAAAGCGAGGATGTTGTCCACTTCCGCGCCGCGCCAGGAATAAATGCTTTGATCATCGTCGCCTACGACGCACAGGTTGCCGTGAACTGAAATCAGACGTTTGAGCAATTCGTATTGGGCGAAATTGGTATCCTGAAATTCATCGACCAGAACATAGCGGAAACGCTGGGCAAATTGCTGACAGACATTGACATTTTCCGTCAAGATGCTCACGGGGCGCATGATCAGATCGCCAAAGTCGACGGCGTCAGCAATGCGCATCTCGGTGTCGTAATTTTGATAAACCTGCAGCGCCAGTCGATCAAAGGTGCCGTCAACCTGCTGTTTAAGCAAGGGATCTTCCGGCAACTGGCAGCGATTTTTCGCGCGATCGATGTAACTGGCAAATTGCTTGGGCTTAAATTGGTTGTCGGAAATGCCCAACGTCTTCATGGATCGCGCAATGATCTTCAGTTGATCGTCGGTGTCGTAGATGGAAAAACTGGGGCGCATGTCGGCAAAACCGGCCAGCTGCCGCAGCAACCGCACGCCGACGCTGTGAAAAGTCCCCAACCACAAGTCGCTGGCGCGCGGCCCGACGGTGGCAGCGACGCGTTCGCGCATTTCACCCGCGGCTTTGTTGGTAAATGTCATGGCGAGGATTTGCCACGCCGGCACGCCGCACTGTTCGATCAGCCACGCGATCTTGTGCGTGATCACCCGAGTTTTGCCCGATCCCGCGCCCGCAAGAACCAAAATCGGCCCGTCCGTTTGCAAAACCGCCTGCCGCTGGTCGGCGTTGAGCGGGGCAATGAGCGGGTGCGCGCCGCTATCACTATGAATTTGCACGGTAGTTGCCAACGTCGGCGCCTGCCGCCTGCGCGAATCATAGCGCTGCCGCCGCTGCGTTGCCAGCCCAAACAACCCAGCGATGGACATCGCCGCGAATTCTTTGTAAAGCGCCTGCGCCACAACATGTGACACTTGCACAAAAGAAACGATGACCGATTTTTCCACGCCCGATGAACTGCCGCTGGACCCGCCTGAGCCAACACCGCCGCGGCGATCGCCCGGGCAGTGGCTGCACTGGCTGCTGCAAACGTTTTTTGTGCAGGCGTGGCAGCGCGTCGACGCGCGCGATCGCGGGCAGCCGGTGGGGCGGATGCCCGCGCGCCAAGCCGCGATTGTCACTTCGCTCACGGCTGCGCTCATGCTGGTCATGCTGCGTTTTATCGTGATGGATCATGAGGTTCAAAACGGTGTTGCGCGTACTTTCATAGATGTCGCGGCGATGTTTTCCAGCCATCTGGCGGAAATTCTGACGCGCTACCAGCGTTTGTTGGTCAATTTGTCGTGGTCGCTGGGCTGTTTTGCCTGTTATTTTGCCGTCCCCGCCCTGGTGATGCGCACCGTTTTTGGCGAGCGTTTGCGCGATGCCTATCTAGCGCCGCGCGAGTACCTAAGTCATCTGCCTGTTTATGCTTTGCTTTTCCTGCCTGTCGGCCTGCTGGTGCTGTTGGTCGCCAACACGCCCGAGTTTTTGCGCCAGTATCCATTTTACGATCCGCACCAAGGTTGGCCGGATTTGCTCATCTGGGAGCTGGGTTATGGCTTGCAATTCTTTTCGCTCGAATTCTTTTTTCGCGGTTTCATGCTGCGCGGCATGGCGGGTGAATTCGGCTCGATGGCGACTTTGGTCATGATGATCCCGTACTGCATGATTCATTTTGGCAAACCGCTGCCGGAATGCCTCGGCTCCATTGTTGCCGGCATGGTTTTGGGCACGCTGGCCATGGATACCCGCAGCATCTGGGGTGGCGTAACCATTCACGTTGCGGTGGCTTGGGCCATGGATTTGGCCGCGGTATGGCATAAATCTACGCCGCACGGGTTGTAGTGCCCGAGATTTCGGCTGCAACTTGCTATTGACCCTAAGCGGTCCGCGGCCCTACAATCGCCAACACCGGTGCCGCATCAATTTGAATCGCAAACGGCACCCGGCGCGGAATAAAGCAGGGGGCGCTGCTATTTTTCTGCCCCACGGGTTTGCCGCGGGCTGTGCGGGAACAGTTTGCAATATCATATAGTTGACCGCAAAAGTGCTTCAACATTCAAAGTGTGCGTAGGAGGCCGTCATGCCAGAATCAACATTAGAATTGGTACCGCTGACAGAACCAGAGATTGAACTGCAACGTTTGTCGCTGGTTGAGAAGCGCGAGCGCATCCTGCAGGCGGTGCGCAGCGCCGAACACAACCAAGATCCCGATGAATTGCGCGTGGCCGATGAAATGGATTTGTCGTCTGTCGGCTACGATCAGGCGTTTGAATTTCGGCTGCGCGACCGCGACGCGACATTGCTCAAGAAAATCGACAAGGCCCTGCGGCGCATTGAAAGCGGTGACTACAATTTGTGCGAAGAGTGCGAAAATTACATCGGTTCTGCGCGATTGGTCGCCAGACCTGAAGCCAATTTGTGCATCGACTGCAAAGAAAAGCAGGAACACGTTGAAAAAATGTACGAAAAACGTCGCCAGCGCATGACTTCGTTCGAAATGTAGGGCCAAAGCCCGGCTTAAAAGTAACGCCAGATGCTTAAAAGTAACGCCAGATGGTGTCGAGCAACGCGAGCGCCTACAGTGAGTTCAAGAGGTTAAGTGTCGGAAACCTTTACTACTTCCGTCACCATTCGCCGCAGCCGTCTGATCCGCACAGATGCCGATGGCACGGTCGCTGAGTACATTTTTGATACGCCCAGCGTTACTTTGGGCGCGATGGAAGACAACGATCTGGTGGTCGACGACGACCGTGTCAGTCGCTATCACGCCAGAATTTTTATGGAAGGTGACGACTTTCACATTGAAGATCTCAAGTCGGCCACGGGCACTTGGGTCAAAGGCGTGCGGGTACGCGATGCGTGGCTTAAAAGCGGCACGCCGATTCGCTTGGGCAATACCCAGTTTCGCTTCTCCGTTGTCAGCGAAAAAGTAGATATTCAACCCAGTTCCAGTGAAAGCTTGCGCGGCATCGTCGGGCGATCGGAATCGATGCGGCGCATGATGGCCGTGATTGAAAAAATCGCGCCGACGGGGGCGACTGTTGTTCTTGAAGGTGAAACCGGCACTGGCAAGGAGGTCGTGGCGCGCACGATTCACCAGTGCTCGCAGCGGGCAAACCAGACATTTATCGTGTTCGACTGCGGCGCCGTCCAACAAAATCTGATCGAATCTGAGCTATTTGGCCATGAAAAGGGCAGTTTCACCGGCGCGCTGGCCTCGCGTCAGGGCCTGTTTGAAATGGCCCAGGGCGGCACCATATTTTTGGATGAAATCGGCGAATTGGCTTTGGATTTGCAGCCCAAGCTGTTGCGCGCGCTTGAACAACGTGAGGTGCGCCGCGTCGGCGGCAACCGGCCGATCAAGATCGACGTGCGCGTGATCGCCGCGACCAACCGCGATCTGGTGGCGGAAGTCAAAGCAGGGCGATTTCGCGAAGATCTGTTTTACCGTCTGGGCGTTGTGCGCCTCAAGTTGCCGCCGCTGCGCGAACGCAAGCAGGATATTCAGCTACTTGTGCATCACATGCTCAAAACGGCGCCTTTCAACCGCATCGGTGCTGCCAGTGAAAATGCCCAACGTGTCAAAGGCATAGCGTCCGATACCAACAATGCGCTCATGGCCTACGATTGGCCGGGCAATGTGCGAGAACTGGGCAACGTCATCGAGAGGGCCTGCTCGTTTGCCGAAGGTGATTTGATTCAGCTGGAAGATTTGCCAGATCACATCGCAGGTTATGGGCCGGCACGCGCGCGCAAGGCCGAATTTCACCCCACCGAACCGGTGCGCGGCAACACCGCTGCGCCGCTGATGTCGGACTCGACGTTCAAAGTGGCCAAGGAGACTTGGCTTGGTGCGTTTGAGAAAGAATACCTAGCAGCACTTTTGACCCGACATTCCGGTAACTTGAGTCAAGCGGCGCGCGAGGCGGAAGTCGATCGCAAGCATTTTAGGCGCTTGGCCAGAAAATACAGCCTCATTGCGCCCAAACCGGGTGAAGACGACGAGCCCGACGCCGAAGAACCTTGATTGATCTCATCTTCTGGAGCAAATGCGGATGGCGCATGTCGAGCGCAACAATTTCACAGATTATCTCGTCGCCGCGGCCCTTTTTGTCGCGTCGCTCAGCGTTTTGGTCGCGACCAACGACATGGGCTTTGTGCGCGATGAAGCCTTCTATTTCGGCCACGCCGAAACGTATTCGGAGTGGTTTTATCGCCTAACTGCCGGCAAATCCGAGCGCAAGCTCGCCCTGCAACGCGCTGAAATTCTGGGCACTTGGCATCAGAATGCCGAACATCCACCTCTGGACAAAATCCTTTTTGGGCTGTCTTGGCGCACGCTGGGCCGCAAACTGCGCCCGGCGGCCAATTTCCACTTGGACGATCAGGAAGTATTCGCCGACGTGCAACAGCTGGCGCCGACACATGGTTTTGCGGTCGGTGCCAAAGTCGCGCTGCTCAAACCGCAGCTCGGCGATCTGTCGCCGGACCCCAAAAACCGCCGCCTCGCGCAGGGTGAAGTCGTCGAGCGTACTTCCGGCCGCGCGAGCATCCGATTGGAGGGCGGCACCGATTTAGCCAAACTTACCGCACGTTGCCAGGCCCCCGGCACCTTGGACGGCGAACTGTATTTGCGCACCGGTTGCGAATTTGTCGAAACGCGCTTGAGTTACGTCCTGTCTGAATCCGCGGCGTTGCGCTTTCCAAATGCGGTTTTTGCCAGCTTGCTCGTCGCATTTTTGTATTTGGCGGCGCGCTTGTTGTTCGCGAGCCGCGAAACGTCAACGGGTTACGGCCAAGTCGCTCGCCCATTCGCGGTCGCCGCTGGTGTGGGCTATCTGTGCATTCCTCAACCGTTTTGGCACGCACATTTGTGCGCCTTTGACACAACGATCACGGCGCTGCTGTTTGTGACTACGCTGATGTGGCATCGCGCCCTGCGTTCGCGGGCTTGGCTGTGGCCTACAGCGATATTGTGGGGTATTTCCCTGTTGGCCAAGCACAACGCCCTATTCTTGCCGGTGCCTTTGCTACTGCACTGGCTCTGGGACGCGGCCGCTGAGGGTAGAATCCAATTGGCGATGGCCAAAATCGAGCGCCAGCAGCTAAAAAGGCTTGTTCTGCTTGTGCTTTTGGCGGCGATCTTGGGGTGGCTTGTGCATCCGCTCGCCGCGCTGGCCGTTGGTGTGCTGGTCATGGCTCAGGTTTTCAGCTTGTGTCTGCCGCCGGTACCGACCGCTTTTTTCCTTATGTTGCCTGTAGGTGCCGTCATCTTGGTGGTTGGTTGGCCGCTGTTGTGGGTCGACACGCTGGACAATTTGCTGCACTGGATCGAATTCCATTTGCACCATGAACATTACATGCAGCAGTATTTCGGGCGGATTTTGGCCTACCCGCCGTTTCCGACTTCGTTCTCATGGGTGATGACGGCCCTTACTTGGCCCATTACGCTGTTGGCACCTTTTGTCCTTGGCCTGTGCGTGTTTGCCGCGCGATCGGTGGCCCATTTTCGCCGCGAGCGCGCGGTTGTGCCGCCAGACGCCGCCCGCACAGCCGTGGCCGATCTGGGCGCCGAGCAGCGGTCGTTTGATCGCCTGCTTGTGCTGTCGGTTGTGTGGCCCATGGCGTTGATCTCTTTGCCCGGCACGCCCATTTTTGGCGGCACCAAGCATTGGATGGTCGCGTATCCATTCATGTTGCTCATCGCGGCGCGCGGGTTGCATTTTGTTTGGGCTGCGCTTTTTGCCCCTCCCGATTTGAGCGCCGTCGATCCGGTCAGCGGCCATTGGGTGCCACTTTTGCCGAACAACCGCCCGGCGTGGTGGCGGCAAACCCTGGTTCCCGCTTTTGCCTCGCTGCTGTTGATCTTGATCGTGCTGCTTCCGGCGGCGCAAGCGACGGCGGACGTCCACCCCGACGGCAGCGCGTACTACAATGAATTGATTGGCGGCGTGCGCGGTGCGGCGCAAGCGCAAATGCAGCGGCAATTTTGGGGTGGATCCACGCGCGAAGGTTTGGCCGAAATCAACAAACGCGCACCGCCTAACAGCACGATATGGTTTCACAAATCGGCTTGGGGCGCCTACGCGATGTACCTGCGCGAAGGCTGGCTGCGCCGCGACCTGCGCTACACGACAGAAGCGAGCGAACATTCAGCGCTCGGAACGTACCACCATCAAAAAGATCACGACGATTATGAACTCGAGTTGTGGCAAAGCTATCAATCCACGGTGCCGGTTGATCAATCGGCGATCGACGGTGTACCGATCCTGAGCGTTTACCAACGACCGCAAGAGATCCTGCGGCCGCGCTGAGCGCGTGTGAAAAATCCTTTTTTCACGCTCTCGATTGGGGTCTGGTATTGGCAATTTCTGCCAATCGACCCAAAGTGGGCTCGGATTCAAATTTCTGGTTCCAGTAATATTATTATCTTACGAAGCGTCCATGCAGAAACTGCTAATACCTGACCCCGCTCAGACGCTGTGAAATGAATATTTCACAGCCTCTGAGCGCCGCTGGCCGATTTGTTGCCAAATCGGCTTGAACGATCGGCGCTTGGGCCGTAAACTCCGCCGCCACGTGTGCAGCGCTGGACGCCGACAAAGCGAAAAAGTCCTATTTTTCTCCTGCTTTTGCAGCACGGCGCCGCCGGAGTCCTTCCCGAATGCCCCTGTTCTTCTCGGCTTTTTCCACCCGCCCCAGCGCACAGGTACGCGTCGTGCTCGCGGTCGCGACTGCGCTGTGCGCGCGCGTCGCGCTGGCTGGCGAGGCCGCCCCGTCACCCCTTGCAACCGCGCCAACCAACACAGCAAGTCCAGCCGAAATCCTGCTGCCGGCCTCCCTGCCCAGCATTTCGCCGCTGGTATCTCTGGACCTGCACGGCCACTTTCGCTCGCGTACTGAAATGCTGAGCGGCATCCGTTTGGTCAAAGATGTTCAGCAATTGCCGCCGCGTTTGGACCTGCGCCACGGCAGCGACAGCGTGCTGCCAGGTGCCAGCGGCGGCAAAATGGCCACAGCCGACCTGCGCTTGCGCATCGATCCGACGCTGCATATCGGTGAATGGTTTGACATCAATAGCCAAATCGACTTGGCAGGCGCAACTGTGCTTGGCGGCGACAACAACCCGACGATCGCGGACAGAGAAGCGCGCGCTGTTGAAAACCTGAGCGGCATGCCCAGCCAAGGCGACGTGCGCAATGCGGCCGCCGTTCGCCGACTTTGGGTGCACGCGCGCTTGTTTGGGCTGGCGGAACTGGAAATCGGCCGCACAGGCGATCACTTCGGCTTGGGGATGTTGCGCAACGCAGGCGGCGACTTGCTGGGCGATTTTCAGTCCGACGTCGACCGCGTGTCGCTGCGCGGCGACTTGTTCGGCCTGCGCCTGATGTTGGCGCGCGATTCACTTGGCACGTTGCCATTTGCCAGCACACTGCCGAATGCTTTTGATCATAAAGCTGAATCTCGGATCGTCCAAACCGGCACTGGTTCGATTGCCTATGGCTTGGAGGACGCGGCCGATGTCACACGCTGGGTGGCTGAAATCACAGGCGGTAAATTGAACGGCGAACCCGGCCTGAAATGGTCAGCCGCCGCGCAATACCAGACACAGGATGTGGCGAGTCGGGCGGACCATGAAGACTGCATCGCCAATGCGTCATGCGATCAGCTAGTTCCACGCAATGGCCGCTTGATCATCGCGCAACTGGCGTTGGATTGGAACGGAACCCTCGGCGGATCGCCCCTGCGATTGCAGGGAGAATCGGCCGGTATTTACGGCAGTTTTGGCCGAACCGACCCGCGATCGGGCACAGAATCGCCGCTACTTTTGCTGTCTGCCGGTGCCGCTTTCAAGGCAAAATGGCAACGGGGATTGGGCGACGTTTTGGTCGACGCGGGCTTTGCAAGCGGCGATCGCAGCGGCGGTTTTGGCGTGTTGGACACCGACAATCTGCGCAACGGGGCAGAACTCAGCGCCTCGCCCAAAACGTTTTCCTCGGGCTTTCACTTCCACCGCAATTACCGCGTGGATGGTCTGTTATTTCGCGACCTTATTGGTGCCGTGGCCAATGCCTGGTATTTGAAGCCCGCGTATCGCTATGAACTGCTGGACAAGGGCCACGGCGATAGCTTGGCGCTCGAACTCGGCTTGTTAGCGGCAGTAGCGGCGTCTTCGGAAGCCACACCGGGCAAGGGCAACTTGCTCGGCTTCGAGCCCGAATTGAGCTTAGAATACCGCCAGCCCAGCGGCACCGGCGCATTGCTGCGAGCGACGTACTTGTTTCCGGGCGGCGCGCTGGCCACGCCCCAAGGCCTGGCGGCCGACAATGCGTGGCGGGTCGAAGGCGCAGTTCGCTTTGGATTTTGAAAGGTTGCGGGCCGGCGATCGGCATACCTCGCGCCCATATTTGCGGCCGTCCGCCGATTTGATACACGGGGCGCTGGCATGCTACAGTGCAGCGTCCGGCTGCGCTTGAAAGCGCGTGGCGGTGGGGGTGAACCGTAGCTTGGGCTTGACCTCGCATGGGCGCGGAGCCAAAAGTTCCCAGTTGTGTCTTGTTGCTTTGGAGTGATGAAGATGCGCCCCTTGTCTTGGGTCAATCAGCAGAACCTTGTGATTGCACTGGCACTATCCTGCCTGAGCGTTTGCGGCTGTGGCACCGCCGAAGTGACCCAAGCGCCCGACGACGCTGTCGCCACGGACATCCCAGCGGCCGATTCAGAAAAAGACAGTAAAGTCAGCGATACGGGCGTCCAAGAAGTGGCCGACACCCCAGCAGACTCGCTTAGCGACATCTTGGCAGACAGCGCGGTCGACGCCGCGCCGCCCGATGTGGCGCCGGAAGATGCACCAGAAGACGTCGCAACACCACCGGACACGCCAATCGATAGCCCAGATATCGTGCAAGACACCGGACCTATAAGCAAAACCGTCCACAGTTCGTTGTGCAAGGTTTCCGCTGACTGCAAAATTCCGTGCGCTACCGGCACCTGTGATCAAGGAAAATGCAGTTGGACCGCCAAAGCCAACGTGTGTGCGGTCGATTTGGGTGCGGATCAAGTTGGCTGCTTCCCAGCCGGCGGCAGCAGTGACAAGTACAGCTGTCTGGCCTGCCTGCCCAACGTCGCGCAGACCAAACTCAGCAGTGTTACTGGGATTATCGGCCTGGACAGCACGGCTGACGGGGTGGCGATTGTCGACGTCTACAAGTCCGGCATCAGTTGGAATTTTGACGGCGCGCGCAACATCTCCGGCGGCAAAAGCTTGTATTTTGGCGATCCGCTGACCCACAACTATTTCAACAACAAGAAAGTCGCGGCGACGGCGACTTTGCCGCCACTCGCAGTGCCAAGCAATGTCGGCGTGTTGCCGCATATCGCGTTTTGGCTCTGGTTGGACACCGAAGAAACACCCGATCAAGACGTGCTTACCCTCACGGTGGTCGACGGCGCGGCGAGCAAGGAAATCTGGTCCAGCGGCACGATCAAAGGCAGCACCCACGGCGTTTGGCAACACGTGGAAGTCGACGCCGCTGCGTATGCCGGCAAATCAGTTCAACTTTTGTTCGCCTTTGACAGCAAGGACGCGGTGGCCAACTCGTTTGAAGGCGCTTACATCGACGATGTGTCCGTGTCTTCCGGGTGTTGCGGCGATGTGAGCGATTGCGACGACGGCAATGCCTGTTCCACAGATTCCTGCGCCGCAGCGCCTGCCGGTTTGCCCGTTTGCAGCCACAAGCTCAAAGCGGATTGCTGCGCGTCAGCGGCGGATTGTGACGATAAGCAAGCTTGCACATTGGACTTATGCCCAGTTGCCGGTGGCGCGTGCGTGCATTCCAACAAACCGGACTGCTGCCTGTCGGAAACCGACTGCGACGACAAAAACCCTTGCACAGCCGATGTTTGCCCCAAACCCGGCGGCCAATGCCTGCACGGCAACACCTGCTGCAAGGGCGATGCGGAATGCAAGTCATCGGATCCATGCATGATTGGCAGCTGCAATGACGGCGCTTGTAGCTTCAACAACAGCTGCTGCAGCGGCGACGGCGATTGCGACGACTTCAACCCTTGCACCAAAGACGCCTGCAGCAAAGGCAAATGCGTTTACACTTCGTCGTCCTCACCCGGCTGCTGTTCGCCCACACCGATGAGCGCGACGTTTGGCGGCAGCGACGAAGGGTTTACCCTGACCAGCACCAACGCCGATCCGGGCGTGGGCTGGCACTACAAAGCAGTCAAGGGGCAGAACGGCGACATTGGGGTTTTAGCGTTTGGCCATGCCAAGTTGGAAAGTTATTCGGTGTCCAATTCGCCCAAATTTGTGGCCACGGCCGCGACTGGTTTTTTCAATTTGATGTCCGGCAAAGACGCGACATTGACGTTTCAGTTGCAGGCGGTGACGCCAAATGCTGCTTTAAACGTCCGAATTTACACGGTTATCGACGGCGCGCAGCTCAACCTGACGGCGACCAAAAATTCCAACGTCTTGGTCAACAATTGGGTCGCGAGCTCCATCGATCTGTCGCCGCTGGCCGGTAAGGCGATTCAGGTTTTCTTTGAAGTGACACTAGCTTTTAACGGCAACGTGACCAACACGCAGATTTATTTGGACGACGTGATCGTGAGCAGTTCTTGCCAAGCCAAAAAATGTTCGCCGACGATCAACTGCAACCCCGGCTACAACGTCAAATGCACGGCAACTGTCTGTAGCGACGGCCTTTGCGTCTACCCAAACAACTGCTGCAAAACGGCGGCTGATTGCAGCGACGGCAACTTGTGCACTTCGGATGCTTGCAGCAACGGATTTTGCCCCTTCTCACCCATTGTCGGTTGCTGCATGGGCAATGGCGATTGCAACGACAATAATGCTTGCACCATCGATACTTGTTCAGGACCAGGCGGCAAATGCGTGTTCAGCCCGATTGGCGGCTGTTGCTTGAGTTCGGCCCAGTGCGACGACAAAAACGCTTGCACCGTAGACACTTGCAGCAAAAACGTCTGCAGCAACGCCAACACTTGCTGCGCGGCCGACAAAGATTGCGACGACGGCGAAGTGAAATGCAGCATCGACACCTGCGTGAACAAGGCCTGCGTGCACAAAAGCACAGGTGCGCCCGGCTGTTGCACCGCAGAGTTGTACAGCAACGACTTTGACAAGGGCGACCCAAAAGGCTTTGTTTTCAGCAACAGCGCCGGCGCGGCCAAGGGCTGGCAGTTGTGGGGCAGCGCCAGTGAGAGCAAAACGCCGCCGGGCGCGCTGTATTACGGCGATCCCGGTGCGGGAAATTATGACTTTGGTGCCAGCAACGGTACCGCCACTTGGGGCAAATTGACGTTGCCGAGCACAACCGTCGCAACCCTGCAATTTTATTTGTACATGGACACCGAAGGCGGCACGTACGACGACCTGACCGTTTCAATTATCGCCAATGGCGGCAAGGCGCAGCTGTGGAAAAAATCCAGCGCTGGGTTCCAAATGAACAACTGGCAAGAAATGAAATTCGACTTGAGTCCCTATAAAGACAAAGAAATTCAGATCGAGTTCCTCTTCAATACGGGTGACAGCATCGCCAACGGAACCAAGGGTGTATTCGTGGACGACGTCAAGGTACTCAACAAGTGCGATTAATGAAGAAATACACGGGATTGTGTGCCATGCTGTCAGCTGTGAATCCAGCGCCGCGCTGGGCGCTGTTGGCCATTTTCCTATTTTCGTGGACTTTGATGTTGGCCTGCAGTCCAGCGGCGGAAACGCCGCCGCCGGCCGAAGTCATTGATGACGGTACAGATTTGGCCGACGTAGAGGACGATAGCGACGCAACCGACGAGGAATTGCCGTCAGAGGACACCGATCAGCCGGACGAACAAGACAGCAAAGCGGTCGAAACACTGGATACAACCGTTAAGGATGTCATCGACATTGTCGTGCCAGTCGACGCCGTCAAGGACGTCGGTCTTGAAGTACAGCCGTTGGACATCGGCAAATGCGTCACCGCCACAACTTGCGTGGATCAATTGGTATTGACGCCCTGCCAACAAGCAGCTTGTGACAAAGGTGTTTGCAAAGCGGTGCCCAAACCCGACGCTTGTTGCAGCGATGCCGATTGCGACGACATCAAGGAATGCACGACCGACAAATGCGACAACATCAGCCATTTGTGCATCAACACGCCGCTGGTCAACTGTTGCAGCGGCAAAGTTACGTTTTCTAAAGCAGGTTTTGAAGACGGGACCCTTGAGTCGCTCACACCGCTCGAAGGGCCGACCAACTTGGGCGTGCACTGGCAGGCGAGTACGTACCGCGCACATGGCGGCAAAACTTCACTGTATTTTGGCAATGCCTGTCATACCTATGACAATTCAATGTCGCCCGACAACGGCTGCAAATCCAGCAAGGACGCCATGGCGGTGTCCACCCAGTTGACGACGGCCGACTACGCACTGCCCAAGGACAAGAAGGCTGAACTGCACTTTTGGCTTTTCCTTGACGCTGAGCCGCCTTATGCCGACACCTTGCCCAAGGGCGTGTGCAAAACCCCGTGCAACGCGATTAGCGCCTGCGTCAACATCAACGGCACGTCGCAATGCTTGCCTGAAAAAGATGTGTTGTCGCTGCAGGTGCTTACGGCAAATCAGCCGGCCAAAGCGGTGTTTTATTCGACGCAAATCGGCAAGACGACCAAGAACGCGTGGCAGCATATGGCCATCGATTTGTCGGCCTATTCGGGACAAACCATCAAATTACAATGGCTTTTTAGTACGGGAACGGGCTTGAAAAATGCCTACGAAGGTGTGTATCTCGACGACGTGGTTGTAGAAACCATTTGCGCCACGGCCGGCACAGTCTGCGACGATCAAACGCCGTGCCCAGACGACAACAACGGCTGCAGCGCCGACGTGTGCACGCAATACCAGAATTCCAACGGCGGCGTGTGCTTTTTTGATAAGAAACCGGGCTGTTGCACGCTGAATTCGGAATGTGACGACGGCATCGCCTGCACAATCGACACCTGCACGGCTGGCCAATGCAACCAAACGCCCGATGCCTCCAAACCCGCGTGCTGCAAGTCAGAAATTCTGGAAAACAACGATTTTGAGGGCGCAGCCATCGATTTGTGGACGGCGCTGGGCAGCAACAGCGGCGTGGTCAAATGGCGTTTGCATCCAAAGGGAGGGCCGGAGACGCCGCCTTCGCAAGCGCTGCAATTTTCTGATGAAACTTTTGGCAAATACGACGATGCTGCGTTGGGCAAAGAAGTTGGCCCCAAAGGCACCTTGTGCACGCCTCAGCTCAAGCTCAAAGAAGGGACTCTGTTCAACTTAGTGCAATTTGACCTGTTTTTGGAAACCGAATGGACCGGCATGTTGCCCGCCAATTACAAGAATCCGCCTTTGGTCGGCAAGAACAAGTTCGACTATTTTGCTGTACAGGTCTATTTTGAAAACGCTTTTCATGAAGCTTGGAGCAGCGACGTCATTTCCGGCACCACCGAAGGGGCGTGGATGCCCATTGTGGTCAGTTTGGATACTTGGAAAGGCAAAACCGTTCAAGTTTGCTTGAGCTTTGACGCGGGCGACGGCGAGGTCAATGACAAATTGGGCCCGATCGTCGACAACTTTGTCGTCAAAATCGCCTGCAGCAAAAAGCCTTGTTATTTGGACGGCGAATGCAAAAATCTGAACTGCGGCCCGTGCCAAACGCCGCAGTGCACCGCAACCGGCTGTGCTTGCATCGATTTGTGCAAGGCCGAGGTCTGCGGTGCCTGTGAGGCGCCCGTGTGTTTGGACAACGCTTGTGCCTGCGGCAAGATACCGGCTTGCTGTGCCGTCGACAGCGATTGCGACGACAAAGACGTGTGCACGACCGACACTTGCGCCGCAAATGGCAAGTGTTTTTACGTGCTTAGCGGCGCGGAAGGTTGCCCGCCTTAACGCTGCCCGCGGTCCTTTGGCGCTGCGATTCAGCGAACATTTATGCGGCTTATACAATTGCATCCTCGCTGTGACAGGGTTAGACTTAAAGGGTGCGCCCCGGGGGCGCCGTCTGAACGCCATGGGAGTGGCGCTTGAGCGGCGCGGGAGCGCGTTGAATGGTTTGAACCAAACGCCTGCAACGGGCTGTTTCGACTTTTGGTCAGGGGGAATGATGTCGCGCTCAATCTATCAAAAAAATGAATTATTTTGCAATTTTTTGGCCATCGCGGCCAGTGCCGCCGCGTTGAGTTGCGCTAGCTGCAGCACGCCGGTGGAGCCGGCCCCGGCGCCGGCCGGGGACACGGAAGGCGATGCCGTCGACACACAAGTCAACAACACCGACGACACCGGCGTCGATAGCGGGCCTGCGACCACTGACACCGGCCCCGCCATCGAAACCAAGGACGACGCCAAAATCCCTGATGTGCCAAAGGATACTGGCCCCAACGACGTATGCCCCGATAACGCGTTTTGCATCGCCAAACTTTCACCCAAGATCTGCGAAACAGCCACTTGCAACGCGGACAAACAGTGCGTTCTGGAAAAAAACCCGGACAAATGCTGTGAAAACAAGGATTGCGATGACAAGAATCCATTGACCACCAACAGTTGCGATGTCGCCAAAGGCGCTTGCGAATACGCACCGATCGTCGGCGCGTGCCCCGGTCAGGTCACCTTGCTCAACTTGGGTTTTGAGCAGAATTCTATGGAGAATTTTGCCGGCAAGGTCAATCCGGCCGGCACCAACATCAGTTGGCATTTGGAAAACAAGCGCGCACACAACGGCAAAACTTCCATGTACTTGGGTAACGAATGCTACAATTACGATTCGTCGTCCGTCGGTGCCAATCAATGCATCAGCGGCGGCCAGGGCGCGACGATTTTCGCGACCTTGGATTCACCCTCGATCAACGTACCGGCCGGTTCCGAAAATAAGCAATTCATTTTGCATTACTGGCTGTGGGTCGCGGCTGAGCCGACTTTCGTTGCCAGCGGTTTGAAGGTCGGCGTCGGCTGCGTGGGCTGCAAGCAAGGTGAAAGTTGTTTGGACCTTAGCGAGCAAAAGGCCGGCATGGCCTGCGTGAAGGAAAAAGATCTGTTGACGCTCAAGGTCAACGACAAGGTCGCTTGGGACTCGATTGTGATTGGCAAATCGACCGGCGGCTGGCAGCACCACATCGTGAATTTGGCAGGCTTTGGCAACAGCTTCAAATTCCAGTGGATTTTTGACACCAACAATGGCGCCAAGAACAACTATGAAGGCGTGTACATCGACGACATCTCTCTGGAATCGCTGTGCATTGCCGAACCGGACAAGCCGGAATCTGCCGGTTTCCAACAATGCGACGCCGCGACGCCGTGCAAGGCCGACGCCAGCAGCTGCACGCCGGACTCCTGTACATTTTACGACAACTTGTCCGGCAAGGGCGTGTGCTTTTTCGACAAGGAGCCGGGGTGCTGCTTGGCCAGCCCCGACTGCAACGACAACAACGACTGCACAGTTGACCAATGCAACATCGTAGGCGCTGAAAAAGGCGCCTGCACCAACGTGCCGGACGACAAGAATCCGACGTGCTGCACCGCCAAAAATGCCGCCAGCGACACTTTTGACGCCGGCATTTCTTCATGGACGCATTTTGACTCTAATTCCAAAGCAGTGCAGTGGCACGCCTCGGCATCGGGCGGCACCAAAGGCAGCGGCGCGCTCTACTTCGGCAACGCGTCGGGCACCAGCTACGACGATCCCTTGGTTTTGCCGAAAACCAAAGGTCCGGCCGAGACTGTTTGCAGCCAAGAAGTGCAGTTGAGCGTCGGTACGCTGTACAACCTGCTGCAATTTCAGGTGAATATGGCCACGGAATGGTCGGGTCAGGATCCGAGCAAGTACGTCAATCCGCCGGGCAGCGCCAAAGCATGCACGATCGCCACCGCCGCCAAAGACTGCAACCCCGGCGAGGACTGCTACAAGGGCAAGTGCGGATACATGCCAAAACTCGACGAGTTGCGCGTGTATTTGAAGGTCAGCGGCTTCAATACCGACACGATCTGGTCCTCAGACGCGATCAAGGGCACCACCGAAGGCAAATTTACCTCCATCAAAGTGAACTTGGACAAATACGCTGGCAAAAAGGTCCAAGTTTGCTTCGCATTTGATGCGGGCGACGCCAACGCCAACACCAACAAGGGTGTCGCGATCGACGACTTCAAAGTCGATGTCGCTTGTAGCGGCATCGTGTGCGAAGATCCAAGTCCCGACAACGATTGCGGCCCCGCAAAACCTTGTCAGGTTGCCGGTTGCACGGCCGACAAGAAATGCTTTTGGACGCCGAAAAAAGATTGCTGCCTCAACGACGCCGGTTGCGACGACGGCAGCAGCTGCACGACCGACAAATGCGATGCTGCCGCCCAGTCTTGCACGCACACGCTGACGGACCCCAAATGCTGCTCGGACAACCCATCGGTGGCGGCTGAAAACTTTGAAAACGGGGGCAAATTGCCAGAAGGCTGGGTCGCCACCACGCTCAAGGGCAACGCGCAAGGCGGCGTGGGCAAACCGTACAACGCCACGATCACATGGAACGCGACGGCGCTTAGCTCCAACGAGGGCACCTATTCGCTCAACTTCGGCAAGGACGGCACCTACAATGCCGGCACCACCGTTCCAGGCGCGATCGTGCGCAGCGGCAACGTTGCAATTCCGGCCAACGGCACGACAGTGCTGACTTTTCAATTGAAACTGTCGACAGAGTGGAACGATCCGACCGTGTTCAATTTGCCGCCCCTTGGGCTGGTGATCGATCGCATGCGCGTCGGCTTTTACAATCCGGCCGATAGCAACGACAAGACAAATTCTGTTTGGACTTGGTCTTCGTATGGCATCGGCGGCAGCACCAACGGCAAATACCAGTCTGTAGTCGTCGCCGTACCCGACAGCCTGAAAGGCAAAACCGTCAAACTGCAATTCGAGTTCGACGCCGGCACCGACACCAACAACAACTTTGAGGGCGCATACGTCGACAAGTTGCTCGTGCAAACTCTCTGCAGCCCGATCGAATGCCTTGAGGACGCGAAATGTGCGCCGGTCAATCCGGACGTGTGTAAGAAGTATTTCTGCAGCTTCTCTGAGCCAAAAACGTTCAAATGCAACGAGGCTGCAACGCCCGGACCGACCTGCTGTGTACCTGGCAACGCCTTGCCGTCGGAGACTTTTGAGGCCAGCAAATTTGTCAGTTGGACCGCATCCCCGATTTCCGGTGCGGTCAAGTGGCAGATCGTATTGCACAAATACCTGAACGGCGGCCATGAAGCCTATTTTGGCAATGCGGCGCAGACCAATTACGACGACCCCGGCAAAAGCGTGGCCGGTACCTTGATCGCCAACAACATCTTGCTTTCGGCTGACGTGAAGAAAAGCGCCTGGTTGCAATTTGACGCTTGGATCGACATCGAACCGCTGTTTGAGGACTTTCACATCACGGTTGCCACGGCGGCCGGCAAAGAAGTCATCTTCGCCAAAAGCACGCAGGACAACAAGGAAAAAGACATGAAGGCCGGTGATTTCAAGGTCAAGAAGTCGTACAAGCTCGATTTGACCAAGTACAAAGGCCAGACGATCCAGATAACCTTTTCTTTTGATTCGTTTGACGCCAAAGGCAATGACAAATACAGCGGCATTTACCTCGATGACATTCAGGTAACAGAGCCTTGCAAATAGCCAGCGACGATGCCTGCTCTAAACGATCGCTCTTTTAATCCAACGGCTTGGGCTCGTTTGGCACTCGTGGCAGTCGGGCTGGCTGGCTTGGCGGGCATCGTTTACGCGTCCATTGTGGTGTATCAGCAAAAAGTTGAGAATCCGCGCCTGCTTGCCGATCGCTTTGCAGATGCGCCGGGCACGCCGGGCATCGCTACGGTCAAAGTGGTGCATTTGGGCGCTGAAGCCGTGCCGACGTTGATGGGCGACCTGCACGGCGGCAGCAACGACGAACGGCGCAAAGCTACGGAACTACTGGCACAAATTGAGGATCCGCGCGTGGTTCCGGCGCTGATTGACGCGTTGAAAGATCGCGACCTCGGTGTGCAACTCGGGGCGCTGGCAGGTATTTCTCGCACCAAGGCGCCCGAGGCCGTTGCGGCAGTGTGGCAGTTGCTTGAGCGCCCAGATGAATTTTTCCGCTTCAAGGCCATTGTTGTGCTCGGCGTGATTGGCGAACAAGCGGACGCCGAAAAGCTGCTGCAACTTGTGCCTAAAAATCATGGGCATGAACAGCTACTGCTGGCTTGGGCCGCGGGCCGAATTGCGCGCAAGATCGAGCGCCGCAAGGTCGATCCTTCGGGTTTTCTACCCGCGGCGACCGTGGCGCCAGATGATGTAGAAGAGCAGAAGATTCAAGATGAAATTGAACAACTTCGCGGCAAAATTGTCGCTGGCGTGGATCTGGCCAATGCGTCCACGCGCTTGGATCAACTTACCGACGTTGGTTTTGCAACGTGGGATGCTGCAAAGCAAATTGCGATGCAGGTGCAGTGGGTCAACGGACCGCTATCGATGCGCGCCGCCGCGGGTGCGGATGAACTGCGCGCCCCCAAAGCCTCGCAGCGCACGTTGGAGCTAAAACCGCGCTGATCATGCGGTTGCACGCCACTGTTGCAGGTATCGTCGCGCGGGACAGCGGCAGAAAGTCCTGAAGATATTACAAAAAAAATCATTCGCAGCGAACAGAATTAGTAGAAATGTGAACTTGCTCCGTGAAATGCGCCCAATCGTGCGGCTTATGCTAGAACCTTGATCACAGCGCCGCAGAAGTCGGCGGTCCGCGGTGCAGCAGCTGCGAAATGGAGACACCTTGGCTCGAATCCTCATTATTGACGACGATGTGCGCTTGGGCGCTTTGCTGGAACGGCTGTTGAAGCCAGAAGGCTTTCAAGTTTTCACGGTGACCGATGGCTTGCAGGGGGTGCGGCGCGCGACGTCAGAAGTGTTTGATCTTCTGGTGTTGGATGTTATGCTGCCCGGCATGGACGGCTTTGAAGTCCTGCGCCGCGTGCGCGCGACCTCCAAGGTACCGGTGGTGATGCTCACGGCAAAAGGCACGGACAACGATCGGATTGTCGGCTTGGAACTGGGTGCCGACGATTACTTGGCAAAACCATTTAATCCTCGGGAGTTGGTTGCGCGCATCAAAGCCGTGCTGCGGCGCAGTGAAGGTGGCGTAGCCACCGGCGCAGCCGAGATGCTGAAAATCGCCGATATCAGCATGGATTGCGCGCGCCGCGATGTGATTGTCGCTGGGCGAACCGTACTGCTGACGACCACAGAATTCGACCTTTTGCGCTGCTTTTTGCGCTATCCAGGCCAAGTGCTGAGCCGCGATGCGCTCATGGACATGCTGCGCGGCGTTGGCTACGCGGCTTACGACCGTTCGATCGACGTGCACGTCAAGAATCTGCGGGCAAAAATCGAAGAAGATTCGCGGAGTCCCAAATACATCAAGACGATTTGGGGCACCGGCTATATGCTTTCGGCCGAATCGACCGCGGCAGTCGGTGGCTGAACGACCGACGCTTGACGCGCACCCCGCTCGCACGGCGGTGGGGCTGACGCGGGGCGAGCGCGGCGTGGTCGGCGTTGGCATTGTCGGCCTGTTGGCCATCGCGGTCGCAGGCGTCCTATTGGCGCGCGAAGGTACCAGCGCTGAGGCGCTTCTGGTGGTGATTCCCCTTGTGATCGCCGGTGTTGCGGTGGCTGGCCTGATGGCGCTTTCGCTTTCTCTGTCGCAACGCTTCAACGCCCGTCTCAGTCAACTGCGTGAAGTCGCGTCGGAACTGGGCATGGGCGACCTTTCGGCCCGTGCGCCGGTCGATCCACCTGACGACCTGGGCCAACTCGGCAGCGGCTTGAACGCGATGGCCGATCGCATTTCGCGGGTGCTACAAGCGCAAAAGGATTTGCTGGCCGGTGTATCGCATGAATTGCGTTCGCCTTTGGCGCGTATCGCCGTTGCGCTTGAGCTCATCCGCATTGAACTTGAGGCGGCGCGCGCAGCTGCCCCTGCGGGCCGCGACCGGCGCAAACCCAGCGAAGGCGAACAGTTACTCAATGATATTCATGAAGAAACGGCCCTGCTCGAACGGCACATTTCTCGGCTGCTTGAAGCGCAGCGCGTCGGCGTGGACCGCGTGTTGCTGCAGCGCGCGGAAGTTTGCATCGATGAATTGATCGACAACGTCTTGCACCGAGAGCGTCATCGTTTGGAAAAACAAGGGTTTACCGTCGAACTCGACTTGAAAAGCGACTACGCTATCGTGTCTGGCGATGAAAATGCGTTGGACCGCGTGATTTCAACGCTGGTGGAGAATTCTGTGCAACACGCTGGCGACGGTGACGCGGCGGATGGCTATGTGATCGAAAAGGCGCTGCGCATTGAATCGGAACGCGATCCGCTGGGCGGCGTCTATCGGATTATGGATCGCGGTCCTGGTTTGACGATTGAACAATGTACCCGTGTATTTGAAGCATTTTTTCGCACCGATGCCTCGCGCAACGCCAACACCGGCGGCACCGGCTTGGGCCTGTACTTGGTCAAGCGCATCACAGAAGCCCATGGCGGCACTGCCCGCGCATTGCCGCGCCCCGGCGGCGGACTGATCATCGAATTGCGCTTGCCCTTGCTCGGGCAAAAGGAATTCACGGAAACCGTGCGCATGCAAGCCCTTTCTGCGGGTGTGGATTCCGAGTCTTAGGCCGCCTCGCTTGCGCTCGCGCGATGCGCAGCCGACACTGCGCCAATGCCAACTGCTGCACAAAACCATCGGGTTGTTCACGGCTGGAGCGTCGACGTCGAAGATTGGTTTCACATCTTGGAATACGCCGCCGCGCCGGACCTCGCCGCTTGGGACAAATTGCCGTCGCACGTGGTTGCGGGCACTGAAAAAATGTTGGACCTGCTGCAAAAACACCGGTTTAGCGGCACGTTTTTTGCGCTGGGTTGGATTGCCGAACGTTTTCCGGAACTTTTGGCGCAGATTGCCGAACGCGGCCATGAAATCGGATCGCACGGGCACCTGCACCAATTGGTGCCGCAGTTGGGCCGCGACGGTTTTGCCCGCGACCTGGATCTGTCGCTTGCCGCAATCAGCCGAGCTATAGGCAAAGATGTCAAAGCCTTTCGCGCGCCTGGCTTTTCGATCGGCGATGCCGACACGTGGGCGTTTGGCGTTTTGGCCTCGCGCGGGATTGCGCTCGATGCTTCCCTATTTTTAGCCAACCGCGCCCATGGCGGCTTGTTGTTGCAGCGCAACCGCCCATTTGACTTGATTTTGCCCAACGGCCAAACGATTGTCGAAGTGCCGACGGTGCCGCGCAATTTCGCCGGTCAGCAGCTGGTTTTTCAAGGCGGCGGTTATTTGCGACTGCTGCCTTCTTGGTTTATCGAACAAAGTTTTGCTGCCGCCGAAAACGCGCAACAGCCTGTGATCGCGTACATTCATCCGCGCGAATTGGTGGCCGATCAGCCGCGCATGGATCTGCCGTTCAAGCGCCGATTCAAATACTATGTCGGTCTGGCAGGTGTGGAACAGAAGATCGAACGGCTATTTTCTCGCTTTGCTTTCGGGACCCTGTCTGACGTCGCAGCCAACACGCCGCGCGATCGGCCGGTCCACGTCGGGGTGACCGAGTGACAGCGCTTCCGTTTGCCCGCGCGCTTGCGACATTGCTCGTGCTGGCCCCCAGCTTTGCTACAGCCAATACCATGGAATTATATGGTTTTGGTCCGCGAATTGCGGCTCTGGGCAATACCGGTGAGGCCGTGGCTGACGATTATTTCGCCCTTTATGCCAACCCTGCCAATTTAGCGCTCGCCAGCCATATTCATTTCGGCTTTGGCGGCGAAGCCATTTGGAACCGTTTTGCCATCGACAGAACGGCGGGAACGCAAAGGTATCCATCGCAGTTGCCGGTAAACAACCAACTGGCGCACGTCGGCATTTCAACGCCGCTTGGTGGATTTCTTAAAGATAAAGCAGCGCTGGGGGTGGCGATCCAACTGCCTTTTGGCAATTCGACGCGCTTGGACGCCCACGACTACCGCACGCCGCAAGTGACGCTGTACGATACTTTGGCCGATCGCTTGGTCCTAGTGGCGGGAATCGCTGTGCGTCCAGTGCCTTGGCTGTCCCTTGGTGCCAGTGCGCAGCTGCTCACGACCTTGGACGGTCGCGCCGACATCGACTTGTCGATTCTCGATCACCGCGTGACGCAAAAATCCCTCGACGTGCAATTATTGACCAAACCCTATGGTATTTTTGGCGTAACGCTGCTGCCAAATGAAGATTTTCGCATCGGCCTTGTTTACCGCATGGAGAGTTACGTGCGCTACGCCTTGCCGCTCGCGGTGCGGCTGGAAGACGTGGGCAACCTCAATTTTCGCATTGCCGGCGTGGGCTTGTGGTTGCCTGACACGATTGCGCTGGCGACCTCCTTTCACCGCGGCGCTTGGCTGTTCACCGCCGGCGCGGCGTACGCGCGTTGGTCGCAACTGCCGCCGCAGGCGCCGGATGTGCGGTTGGTGCTCGACGACGGTCAGCTCAAACAACGCGGCAATCCGCCAGATCAACTGCTCTACGTCAACAATGTGCCGATCGCCATGGCCGCCAAGGACATCGTGCAACCGCGCGCCGGTGTCGAGTGGCAGTTCAGTGAGGGGCTGGTCTGGCGCGCCGGTGTGCAGTACCGTCCGACTTTCTTGCCGCGCGCTGACGGTGCGGCGACGTACTTGGATGCGCCGGCCACAACGTTGGCTGTCGGCGCGGGGCTGACATTGGCAGATCCATTGAATTTATCGCGCAAACCGCTTCATTTGGATGCCACGCTGGGCTATACGGTCATGTCGCGGCGCACTGTGCAAAAACGCGACGCGGCCGACCCAATTGGTGCAACATCGCTCAGCGGCGACAGTATTCACTTGGCCTTGGCGCTGCACCACGACTTTTAGGAAAAGGACCAAACACTTTGCGCGTTGCCCCGACCAATCTGCGTTATATTGCTGCAATCGCTGGACTTATTCTGATTTTGACCAGCGCAGGTTGGTATTACGTTCAGCGCGTGAGGCACATGGCGACCGAGCCAAGCGACATCAGTCTGGCGGCAGCCGCTGAAGTCATTGCCAAAGAAATTCAGGCCGCTGACGCCATTGCCTTTAACCCAGGCTGGTCGGCGGCGCAGCGCTGGCGTTTTGCGCTGGTTTGGCAAAAAAAGGGATTTGATTTCAATGCCGCGTACATGCCGGCCTATCCGATCGAACTTTGGGATGCCGATGGTTTTTCGCGCCTTTGGGTCGTTTCGACCCACGGCTACGCCGCCCAATTGCCAGCGCTTGGCAAGCTGCTCAAACGTGTCGAGGTCGGCCATGGCACCGATGTGCAGCTAATCGCCATTGAAACATCGAGTGTTTTCGATTTTCGCAAGCAGTTGGCGCTGGCCAAATTTGAACAGGAACAGCCGGACCATACGTTCAAACTTTGCCCTTGGCGCAACGATCGCCACAGCTGCGGCGGTGAAACTTGGGCCGATGTCTGGCAAGATTTCAATGAGGTAGGCAATTCTCGTCACCGCTGCATTTACGTTCAGCCGCACAAGGATGCAAGCATCGCCAAACTGACTTGGCCTGAAACGCCGATGGCCGACAGGCTGCAAGGGCATTTCGGCAATCGCCTGTGGGCCGTGCGCCACGACGATGGCATTGATCTGACAATGAAAATCAAGGTCGGTGAGAAGTTTCTGTTTGAGAAGAAATATCCCCGCGCCGACAGCACGTGGCTGCCCTTTGATGTGCCGTTGGTGGCAAGCGATCGCGGCAAACCGATCAGTTTCGAATTCAGCACGCCGTCGATCATTTGGCGCCAAGCCTGTTTCGACGCGCGTTTGACCAGCGCGGCTGCCGTGGCAACCCGTGCAAAGTAGGCAACGGAACCTGCTGGCTTGGTACGTATTGCACCACCGCAAGCTGCCGTGGCGCGCCGCGCCTGACGGTCGACCGATTGATCCATATGCTGTTGTTGTGTCGGAGCTGATGCTGCAGCAAACCCGCGTGGACACCGTCATCGACTATTTTGTGCGCTGGATGGCCAAATGGCCGACTTTGCCCGATCTGGCCCAGGCACCGCTTGACGACGTGTTGGCCCAATGGACGGGCTTGGGTTACTACAACCGCGCGCGCAATCTGCACGCCGCCGCGTTCGCGGTGATGTCACGACACAACGGCGTGATGCCAAGTGATGCCGCGAGTTTGCAAGCGCTCCCAGGACTTGGCCCGTACACCGTTGGCGCGATTCGCTCGATCGCGTTTGCCCAACCGGCGGCGTTGGTCGATGGCAACGTCGCCCGCGTGTTGGCGCGCTGGCACGCCGTGATCGGCGATCCTGCGTCGACCGCCGGAAAAAAAGCCATTTGGGCGCTGGCCGACGGCGAAATGCGCGAGCCAACTGCACAAAATCAGCCGTCGAATTGGAATCAAGCGCTGATGGAACTTGGCGCGACCGTGTGTCTGCCCAAACAGCCAAAATGCCAACAATGTCCCGTGAGCGCCGACTGCCTCGCGCGGCAGCAGGGGCTGCAAGGGCAAATTCCACCTGTGAAAATTCGTAAAGAATCGCCGACCGTGGCTGCTTGTTATGCGCTGCTGCTGCGCGTAGATGACGGCGGCGTGCGCGACAGCGACGGCGGCGAGATTCTGCTGGGGCAGCGCCCAGCCACTGGCCGATGGGCCGGCTTGTGGGAGCCGCCCGGGATGGAAGGTTCTGGATCACATAGGGCAATGCAGCAATGGCTGCGCGCCCTAGGCGTGGTTGATCAGCTTGAAATGCAGCCGGTCGTGCACATTTTGACCCATCGGCGCTATGAGGCGACGTCGATCCAAGCCCACTGTCACCTGCAAATGCCGCCGGATTTGACGGCGCTGGGTTATGTGCAGACACGCTGGCTGCCCGTGGATCGGGCGCTGTCGCAAACGGGAGGCTTGTCGCGGCTGGCGCAACGCTTGATAGAGCAACTGGATTGTCACCCTGTGGTCCAGATGCCTCTGCTGTTGCTTTGAAACGGGCAAAAGTTTGTCGCTCGGCCAAGGATGTGGTTGGATGCAGTGCGGCTTTTGCCGCGCCGCAAGAGGTAAAAGTGGGCATCACGTTTGTCGAAAAAGGCGATCGCACCAAAACTCGGCCTCATGCCAAAATTGCGCTGGTGCTGGCCGGTGGCGCGATTTCAGGCGGTGCATTCAAAATCGGCGGTTTGATCGCGCTCAATACCTTGTTGACCAACAAATCCGTCACGGATTTTGACATCTACGTCGGCATTTCTGCTGGTGCTTTCTTAGCCGCACCGCTTGCCGCAGGTATAGCGCCGGAAGAATTGCTCAAATCTTTGGACGGCAGCAGCGACCGCATCAATCGTTTCACGCCGCTGGATTTCTACCGGCCGAACTGGCGGGAATTTGTGCGCAAACCGCTGCAACTCGGCCGCGATGCCACGACTTTTTTGCCGCAAGCCAGTTTGGCGGTGGCGCGCCGACTGCTCAACAACCGCCCCGAGATGATCAATGCCCTGCGCGATTTTGTGAAAGAGCCGGGCCTTCAAAGCGCTGAAGCGCTGCTAAAACCGTTTATTATCGATATGATGCGTGAGTCGCACCTGCGCATGGGTCTGTCTTACATCCCGTCGGGCCTGTTTGACACGGCTGGCATTGAGGCGTTTACGCGCTCCAATCTGAAAAAGAACAACGTGCCCAATGACTTCCGTTTGCTGAACATGGTCCGCAACAACACGCTGTACATCGGTGCGACCAATCTAAACACAGCGGAAGGCGTCACTTTTGGCCACGACGAAGATCACAGCGTCACGATCAGTGAAGCCGTAGCGGCATCCGCTGCAATTCCGGGGTTTTACAAGCCAGCGCGCATTCGTGGTCAGGATTACATCGACGCCGGTGTGCGCCGCACGGCCAACATCAGCCAAGCCGTCAAGGGCGGGGCGTCGCTGGTGATAGCCTACAACCCCTTTCGGCCGTTCGTGAATTACAACGCCGATCAATTGCTGAACAAGCAGGCGTCCATCAGCGACATGGGCATTGCCACCGTGATCAACCAAGCTTTTCGCACGATGTTGCACACGCGTTTGTTGTTGGGGATTGAGAAGTTACAGCTCAATCCGGATTTTCACGGTGACGTCATTTTGCTTGAGCCGAGCGAAACCGATGTGAAATTTTTCAACATCAATCCGCTCAACTTTTGGCAGCGCGCAGAAAGTGCCTTGCACGGCTACGTCAGCGCGACAGAAGCCTTGGAACGCCATCACTTGCGCATCAGCAGCATCCTAAAGACCTACGGCATCAAGACCGATATCGATCGTTTGCGGCAACGCGTTGAGTTAATTCGGCGCGCGAATTACGATGAGCGCACGATCATGAAAGTGCTGCAGCAAGAAATGCACCCACCGCGACAAACGGAACGGGAACAGCAAGTTCCGCTGCGAGTTGTCCGTTAGAGCATAGGGAACTTGATGCCAAGCACAAAATTATTCGGCACCGACGGTGTGCGCGGTCAAGCCAATTCTGGGGTGATGACCGTTGAAAACGCACTGCAAATCGGCCGCGCGGTCGGGCTTTTGTGCAAGCGCACCCATCCGCGCGTGCGCGTGATGATCGGCAAAGACACGCGCCGCAGCGGTTACCTGTTTGAACATGCGCTGTTAGCTGGGCTATGTTCGGTTGGCGCGGAACCGTACTTGGTCGGCGTGCTGCCGACGCCGGGCATCGCGTACATGACGCATTCCATGCGCGCCGACGCTGGCGTGGTCATCAGCGCGTCGCACAATCCGTTTCAAGACAACGGCATCAAGATTTTTGGCCACGACGGTTTCAAGCTGCCCGATGAAATGGAGGCGCGCATTGAGCAGTTGGTCGCCTATCCCGCGCCGCTTCACGCCGGTCTGGCCCAAGGTGGCGATATTGGGCGCGCTTATCGTGTTGATGATGCGTGGGGCCGTTACGTCGTTCAGCTCAAAAACACGTTCCCAGGCGATCTAACGCTGGATGGTCTGAAAATTGCTGTCGATTGTGGCAATGGGGCTGCCTACCGCGTCGCTCCGGCGGTTTTTGAGGAACTGGGGGCGATCGTTGTCAAAGTCGGCGTCGATCCGGATGGCATCAATATCAACGACGGCGTGGGTGCGTTGCATCCGCAGCATCTAGCTAAAATCGTTGTGGAACAGCAGTGCGATTTTGGTCTGGCGTTGGACGGCGATGCCGATCGGCTGATTTTGATCGATGAAAAAGGCCAGCCCGTTGACGGCGATCGCGTCATGGGCCTGTGCGCGCTGCGCATGAAAGCCGCTGGAACGCTTGGGCATAACACCCTTGTCGCCACGGTGATGTCCAATTTTGGTCTTGAAATTGCGATGCGCGATGCGGGCATTACTCTTCTGCGCACCGATGTCGGCGACCGGCAAGTCGTTGACGCAATGCGCAAAGGTGGCTTTACGCTGGGCGGCGAGCAAAGCGGCCATTTGGTATTTCTCGATCACGCCACCACCGGCGACGGCACGTTGGCGGCGCTGCAAGTCGCGGCCATCGCCGTACGCGAAGGCAAACGCATCAGTGAGCTGGCGCAAATGATGCAAAATGTGCCGCAGTTGCTGATCAATTTGCCGGTACGTGAAAAGCCGCCCATTGCCACGCTGGCCGGGGTGGTTACCACAATTGGTGAGGCGGAACGCGAGCTTGCAGGTTTTGGCCGCGTCTTGGTGCGCTACAGCGGCACGGAGCGCAAATGCCGCGTGATGGTCGAAGGCAGCGATGAAGCGTTGGTACATTCGCACGCCAAACGCATCGCGGACGCTGTCGTGCAGGCGATCGGCGTCTAAATCGAAGGAAAAACGGATGAATCGCGCGCAGTTGGGCGTCAACGTTGATCACATCGCCACGCTCCGGCAAGCCCGCGGCACGCGCTACCCAGACCCCGTGCTGGCCGCGAGTCTGTGCGAACTGGCCGGCGCGGATCAAATTACCATTCATTTGCGCGAGGATAGGCGGCACATTCAGGACCGCGATCTGCAGATTCTGCGCCAGACGCTGCGCGTGCCGCTCAATCTTGAAATGGCGGCTACTGGCGAAATGACGGCAATTGCTCTGCAATTTATGCCAGATACCGTCACGCTGGTGCCGGAAAAGCGCCAGGAGAGGACCACCGAAGGCGGCTTGGACGTCATCGGCCAGCACGCCGCCGTGCAGCCGTGCGTGCAAAGGCTGCGCGATGCTGGGATCGTAGTTTCGCTGTTTATCGATCCGGATCCGCTGCAAGTGGCGGCAAGTCAAAAGCTCGGTGCGTTTACGGTTGAACTGCACACCGGCGATTACTGCGACGCGAAATCGGCGGCGATCGCGGGTCAACGGCTGCAATTGCTGCGCGACGCGGCGCAGCAGGCCCACGATCTCGGGCTGCGCGTGGCCGCCGGTCATGGGCTGGACTATCATAATGTTCAAGCAGTTGCGAGTTTGCCCTACATCGAAGAACTCAATATCGGCCACAGCATTGTCGCGCGGGCGGTGTTTGTCGGCCTGGAACGGGCCGTGCGCGAAATGATTGCAGCGATCAACCAAAGGTAATGCATGTTGATTTTGACGCCGCAACAAGTGCGCGAACTCGATGGCCGCGTCACCGCAGAACTCGGCTTGCCGCCCGCGCTTTTGATGGAGACGGCGGGCAGGGCCATCGCTCAAGCCATCGTTGACCAAGTTGGTCCCGCCCAAGATCGCTTTATTGCAGTACTTTGTGGCAGCGGCAACAATGGTGGCGACGGCTTTGTCGCCGCCCGCGTGTTGCACAACCACGGTTTTCGCCTCGATGTCAGCGGTGCCGGCGATCCATCTAAAATGACAGAAGAAACTGCCATGCACTACCGTGCCATGCTGGCACAGGGCATCGAATGCCGTTGGCACAACCAAGCGCCGCACGGGCAGGTTTTGCAGGGCATTCGCCGTTCGCTTGGGCGCGCTTGCGCGATCGTCGACGCTTTGGTCGGCATCGGCCCAGACACAGAACTGCGCGAACCACTTAAGACTTTTGCCGCGCAAATGGACGGCCGCTACCGCGCTTTTACGGTGGCGGCGGATATTCCGTCCGGTCTGCACGCGGGCACCGGACAGATTTTGGGCGCCGCCGTGAAGTGTCATCTGGTTGTGACGATGGTGGCGGCCAAAGCTGGGCTGTATTTGGCGCAAGGGCCTGATCATTGGCAGAAATTGCAAGTTGTCGATATCGGCGTTCCCAACGCTTGGCTGCAAAAACAGCAACCGACTGGGCAATTGCTCGATGTCGATCGCGCGCGCGCGCTTTTGCCGGTGCGGCCGACCAACGGCCACAAAGGCACATTTGGCCATGTTTTTGTCGTCGCCGGTTCGCCGGGCAAGGCCGGTGCGGCGATGTTGGCCTCAGGCGCGGCGCTGCGCACCGGTGTCGGCCTGTGCACGCTGGGCACATCCGGTGAAATTCGCTCGCATTTGGAAGGATCGATAGCGGACGTGATGGTCGAAGCCATCCGCGGCGGTGCCAGCGAGATCAAGCGCATTGAAAAATTGGTGGTGAAAAAAACGGCGATCGTCTGCGGCCCCGGTTTGGGCACAGGCGCCGCCGAGTTTGATCTGGTTTCCCGCTTGATTTCATTGTCCAATGTGCCGATCTTGCTGGATGCCGACGCCTTGCACGCGCTGGCGCAAAAGCCTGAAATCGCCCAGCCCGCAGCCAATCGCTTGGTGCTTACGCCGCATCCCGGTGAAATGGCGGCGTTAAGCGGTGAGACGATAGAGCAAATTCAAAGCGATCGCCTAGGCAGCACGCTCAAAGCAGCGCGTAAATGGCAGGCCGTGATCGTGCTCAAAGGCCACCACACGCTGGTCGCCGCGCCCGACGGCAATTGGGCGATTTGTTTGAGTGCCAACACGGCCTTGGCCAAAGGGGGCAGTGGCGACGTTTTGGCGGGCACCATCGGCGGCCTTTTGGCGCAGGGCATGGCGCCGTTTGATGCAGCGCAGCTTGGCGTGGCGGCGCACAGCATGGCCGGCCGTGCCATGGCCGAAAAGCGCGGCGCGCGGGCAGCGACAGCTGCGGAATTGGTGGCATTTTTAGGTGACGCGTGGCAAAAGCTGGAAAACGCGGGCGCTGCGGAAAACGCAGCAAACTTGCCGCAACCGCGGGTGAACGCTACCTTGCAGGGATGAGTGTTCGCGCGCCCGCAAAATCCCAATGTCCCGATCGGCGCCTCACAGCGTTGCGTCTGCTTGCCTGCACAGTCGTCGTGTGGTTTTGCGCTTGCGGCGATCCGGCAAAAACGGATGGAGACAGCTGCCTTGCATCCGCACAATGCGCAAGCGCCCTGTGTTACGCCAACCTTTGTTTGGCGGCAGAAAGCGATTCTGATCACGACGGCCTGACCAACGGCGTGGAACACAAGCTTCACACCGATCCGCTGCGGGCTGACAGCGACGGCGATGGCAAGGCAGACGGCGTCGAAGTAGGCGCAGATTCAAACAATCCCCGCGATGTCGATGGCGACGGCAAACCCGACGTGCTGGAATCGCTTTTGGCCGACCGCGACCGCGACTGCATCGCCGACGAGCGCGACGGCGACGACAACGCCGCCAATACCGACATGATCGCGTTGGCAAAAGCGGCTTGTCCCAGCGCCGGCGTCTGCGCCGCGGCCAGCGTCGTTGCCAGTTGCATCAAGTCCGACCGCCCTGCGGACGCCCCAGAATTACATTGCGATTTCAGCAAGGTGCCTTTCTGGGGCGCCACCGAACTCTGCGATGGCCGCGACAACGACTGCGATGGCTCGACCGATGAAGGTTATGCTTTTCAAGGCGCTGTCATCGGCCAAGCCTGCAACGGCGTGGGCACTTGCGGCGCTGGCACGGTTGAGTGCGTCGCCGGCGCAGCCGCGTGCTCGAGCAACCCGGGCGGCAGCAAAACCAACAAACAACCGGAAATCTGCAACGGTTTGGATGACAATTGCGATGGCCACACCGATGAAGGCTTCGGTCTGGCCGGCCTCGCGATCGGTTCGCCGTGCTTGGGTGCCGGTGAATGCGGCTTGGGCGTGGTAAGTTGCGGCAAAGAAGGCAAATCGATCTGTTCCAGTGATCCGGGCGGCGCCGACAGCAAGGCCAGTGCGGAAACTTGCAACGGCCTTGACGACGATTGCGACGGCCTCACCGATGAAGGCTTAGCGACAAAAGACGGCAATCTGCCGCTGGGCGCGGCGTGCACGGGCGTCGGCGCGTGCGGCACAGGCGTGGTGATTTGTGCCGCCAACGGCTTGGCCGTCTGTTCGGCGACACCCGGCGGGCCCGATAGCAAGTTCAGCGCCGAAGTTTGCAACGCGATCGATGACGACTGCAACGGCAAAACCGATGAAATCTTTGAGCTCGATGGCAAACCGCTGGGTTCGCCGTGCCCGGGCGTCGGCATTTGCGCGGCGGGCAGCGTTGCTTGTTCAAAGACCGGTGGCGTGACGTGTTCGACGTTGGCCGACGGGCCACAAAGTCAAGCTAAAACGGAGGTTTGCAACGGCATAGACGACAATTGCAACGGCCTCACCGATGAAAACCAGAACTGGAACGGCAAGGGTTTGGGCGCCGTTTGCGACGGCTACGGCGCTTGCGGCGTGGGTGTCGTGGAATGCAGCGCCAGCGGCGCGCCGACCTGCTCGACGCATCCCAATGGCACTAAATCGCAAGCAAAGCCAGAGAGTTGCAACAATATCGACGACGATTGCGATGGGATGACCGACGACGGCCTGTCGCCTCCAAGTGAGCTTACCTGCAGCACCGCGGGCGTCTGTGGCGCCGGTATCGTCCTGAAATCGTGCCAAGAAGGCGCATGGGTGTGCGACTACGGTCTGACCGCAAACTATGAAACCGTCGAATCCAGTTGCGACGAATTGGACAACAATTGCGACGGCAAGACGGACGAAGGCATCGTCACCAAGTGGAGCGAGCCTGCAGCCATGGCCGGCTTAAGACCGCAGGCACGCAGCCAATTCGCCAGTTGCGGCGGCGGTGGCCAATTGTTTGTCGCGGGCGGGCAGGGCGGATCGCTCGGCAACACGCCATTGGTGACGCTGGGCGAAGTTTGGAGTTTGCAATTTAGCGATTTTCAATGGAAACTTGTCGTATCGCAGGCCGATTTGCGGCGGCGTCAGGCGGCGGCCGTGTACGTGCCCGGCGGCGCTGGGCCGGTGCTCAACCCTCGGCTTTGGTTGATCGGCGGTGTGGACGAAAATGCGGCAGCGGCCCCGGCGCGTGAATTGGATTTGATATCGGCAAAAACCAGCGACCCAGATTGGAAAAACCAACCCCAGCCCCGCGTCAACGCCCAAGCCGTCTACGTTGCCGCAAGCAACAGCGTGTGGCTGTTTGGCGGCAGCGCCGACGGTTCCGGCCCAATCGCACAACGCCATGATTTAGCAAAGCAAACATGGGACGCCCCCATCGCGGTGCCACAGCCCGGGCTCGGCGCCGGTGTGGCATCCCCCTGCGTCACAGCCAAGGGTGACTTGTACGTTTTGCACGGCGGGGCCGCGGCTTGGTTTGCAGTGCTGCCCTTTGGGCAAAAGACCTGGACCGCGCTGCCGGTGCCGCCCAGTCAAGCGGCAAATGACACGCCTGGAAAACTGCTGTGCGATGCCGCCGCTGGTCAAGTTTGGCTGATCGACGCCGTTGACGCGGTTGGTCAGCCCGTTGCGCTGCAAAATTATTCGATCGCGAGCAAGATCTGGCAGCCGATGCCGCAATGGCCAGCGTTGCCGGTCATTGGGGCCGCCATCGGCGTGGGCAAAGACGGCGAGGTGGTTTTGGCGCTCGGTCAGGCCGCAGGGATTGCCCAAGCCAGCGTCTGGCAAACCGCGCAGGCAGCGACAAAATTTACCTGGCAGAATATGGACTTATCGCCTGAACCGGTGCTTGGCGCGCGCTGGGTCGCGGTTGGGCAAGATCTTTTGCGCATCGGCGGTGCCTCGCTCCACGGCGCAAATTTTGATTTGTCCGGGCCGTCTTGGCGGCTGCACGCGGGCAAGTGGCAGCCGCTGCCCTACCCGCAAGGTCAAAGCGGGCGCGCGCTGCCAGCGGTCGTGGTCGAAGACGACGGCCAGCACGTCGTGATGTGGAGCGGCCTTGAAAAAATATCGAATAACAGCCAGCTTTTGTCGCCGGATGTGCAGGCCGCCGCGCCCGGCGGTTGGCGTTTGAATTTGATCACAGGCACTTGGGCGCCATTGCCTGCAGATTTGCTGCCGTTTATGCCGGGTGCCAAGTCCGACCCAGCGGTGGCCCAAGTCGAACAATTTCCCCAAGCCTTCTTGTTTGGCGCTGGCGATGCCGCTGCAACTGCTGAGCTGTGGGCCATGAATTTGCTAAAAAATTCCAAGCAATTGCTGTGGCAAACCGCGATGTCTCCGGGGCCTGCCTACCGCGCCGGTTCGGCACTTGTTCACGATGCGCTCAACAATCGGCTGGTTTTGGCGGTGGTCGACGATGGCTTGCAAATTTGGCGCTTTGATCTGGCGCAAGCCAGTGGTTGGACGCTGGTGGCCAGTGACCCCCAACCGCCTGCACGTTTGGCGGTTTTCGGCACTGCCAACTTGACGCAACACTTGCTGGTGGCCGTTGCGCCGCTCGGCGCCGGACCCGCTGAGGGGCGGGTGCTTAAACTTACGCCGACAATTCAAATGCTTGCTTGGAAAGGCGCCCTGCCGGCATGGCAAGGGCAGGTGCAGGCTGGGTCGCGGCCAGAAGGCGCTTTGATCGACGGCGCCATCGATGGCGACGGCAGACTAAGCGACCTGCGCTGGCAGAGCGTGCTGGTTTGCCAGTAACTGGTCACCTAACAGCACCGTGAAGCAATAAAATCGGCTTGGCCCGATACGCTGGTGCCCACTTTGGGGCGTCGCTGGCTTCGCCCGCATCGAGCATTTCCAACATAGTGCCCGAAAGGTGCCGGGTCAGACGCAGCCGGTACGGTCTTGAAGCGCCTGTTAGATCCATTAGATAGGAACGATCTGGTTCAAGATAGGTCCAGGGCTGCACCCGCAGGTTCGGGCCCAGTTGCTTCTTGGCGCTGATCGCGGCGCGAAAATATTCCGTGACCCGATCGAAGTCCAAACCGCTTACCAACCACAAGTCGTAGGAACCGGCGTCGTTGCGCACTGTTAACCGCTGCAGCACCGGTTTGAGCAGGGGGTGCACGGCAGCTTCCAACGCCGACTTGGGCGCAGTCGGCAAAACATCCAACGGCATTTGTGCATACGCAGTAGTCGCAAGCGCCAGTTGCAGCGCTGCCAGCAGGAAAAAATGGCGATGCTGCGGCAGTCTGCGCTGCGGTGGCCGTGTGATCATGGCCGAAGTCTATCGCTTTGTGTAAAGTTTGGGTAGCGCACGAAAATTCTCCGCGCGTCCGCGGATAACACCGCATTGCGCTTGGCTTTCGCTGCCTTGACGTGCGCGATTGCCGCGACTATTATCCCGCGCTGGTCGCGGGCTGCCCCCGTGGCGAAGGTGGCGTTGCGTGCAGCGTTCACGGCGTTCTTATCGGTGCGTTTTCACGCACAACTGGCAACGAAACTTTTTCAGCATTCAACCCACACGGCAGGTTATCGATGTTCCAATTCCGGCAAGCAAGCATTTTCGCTTGCGCAACGCTATTGACCGCAACGGGCCTTTTGGGCTGCCAGCGCGGCGAAAAGACCTGTCGTTACTACAGTATTGTGCTGGAACGGGCGGAGTCGGCGTCTGAAAAACGCAGCGCGATTGAATCGATCAAGAAACTCAACGTCAAAGATCAGCAGACCTGCGATGACAAAGTTTTTGAACGTCTGACCAAATCGATGGCTGACAAGGCCTATCGCCCTCTGGTCATCGACGCTGTTGAAAATGTTGGCCGTGGCGGGCCCAAATTGCGCGAGCGGTCGGAAAAATTGCTGGCCAGCGGCTTGGGGATCCCTGAGGCTGCGGGACAAATTGCAGGTATTATCCGTACTTGGCGCGCCGAATCGCTGGAAACCCGTGAGCCGTGGGTGCCGATGAAGGAAACCACGGAGAAATTGGCCGCCGCGATCAAGAAGAGCAATGGTCCGTCGCGCGTCACGCTGGTTGAAGCTTTGTTTACTTCGCTGCCTGATCCAAAAGACCGTGCAAAGTATGAGGATTTGCTGATTGAGCTGGCCGACACGGATCCATCGCTGCAAACGGTTGAGGTCAATATTCGCGCTTTGCAATTCTTGACCGAAATGCGTTCGGCCAGTGATGCGGCGTTTAAGGCCTATGTTCACGGGCTGTTTGCGCACGACGCGGCGCGGGCCGAAACATTCATGCCGGCGCGTTTGGCGCTCGCGTCCATGCCGAGCGACAAAGTCGCCGCAAAAATGCTGGGCATTTTCATGGGCACCGACGTCGAATTTAACATGTGGGCGCAAAAAGGCGGCATGGCTGACTGGGAATATCAGGAAGGTCCCAAGTTGATGCAAGTTTTTGTCGACATCCACGACAAGTCGACGCTGGGTCCGATGGTCGCCATGCTGAGCAAAGCCGCCAAGGTCGGCGACAACGACATTCCACCTACTTACAAGCTGACCATGCAAAAAACCTTGCCGTGGGGCGGCTATGTCATCAGCCGTGTGCAATTGTCCGTCTGGGCGATTGCCGCAATGGGCGCCGATGCCAAAGATTTTGCTGCGCAAATTGGCGAGATTTCAAAGAATTCGGGCCTAGGTCTGGAACAGCGCACCTTGCCGCTGACCGGCTTGGCCGTGTCGGGCGCAGCCAACTCTTGGAGCGAAATCGTCAAAGTTTACAAGGCTGTACCGAAGAACGAAAAGCCAGAATTCTACAATTCTCTAGTCTATGCGCTGGAAACGCAGAACTTGGATGAGTGGAAAACGCTCATTGAAGACGAAAAAGATCCGGATTTGCTAAAGCTGAGCGGCGATGCGGTGATCAAGGGCAAAGTCGAAGTTGTGCGCACCTGCAAGACCGAAGAAGATCGCGCGGCGGACCCGGCGGCCAAGCAGACTGCTTTGATCGGCTGCTATGTCGGTCAATTGACCAGCGGCGATGCGATTCACAAGGAAAAAGCTGCGCTTAGCCTAGTTCACCTCGGCGTGAAGGGGGCCGACGTCGTGGCGCCGCTGCTCATGGCTTTTGAGAAAGCACCAGTGGCCGAACCGCTGACGATTACGCTGCGCCAAATCATCATGGCCGGCCTGAAGAATTTTGCCAAACCCCAGCATATTCCGGGCATTTACCATGCTCAACAGTTGTCGATTCAAGATCTGCCGGCGTCGCAAACTTGGATTTGGGAATTTGACATCTTGCTCGGCCATTTGCTCACGGAGGCTGAAAAGACCGGGCAAAAGATCAATTTGGGCAGCGATCAGCCTGCGCCCAAGGCCGCCGCCAAGCCGGCCGCCGGCGCCGCGCCTGCTGCTCCGGCAGCCGCGCCCGCTGCGGCACCTGCCGCTGCTCCTGCAGGCGAACCCGCCAAGTAGGGGCGTTGTCGCCGAGACCCAGAGTCCGATGCGCGATCGACCTGTGATCAAGCGTGAGTCTCAACTGCCACGGATCTGCTTCATCTAACCCACTGAAAATTAACGGCGCCGCATTTTTTTTTCAGCCGCTGAAAAAAAGATCGCTTTTTCGTGCGGCAAAACTGCCCGACCTGCCGACAACTCCTGCACGCCGCAAATTTGCGGATCGGGGGTTGCATGAAAAAGTCGATCGGTCGTTTGAATTTCTTGCTGTTATTGCTCACGTTGAATGCCTGCTTGGGCGGATCAAGAACGCCGCCAGCTGCAGGACAGGCCGACGGCGGCGCGACAAAGGACGACGCCGGTGCCGTCGGCCTTTGTCGCGCACCAAATCCGTATGAGCTTATTATCAATGAATATTTGGTGCGGCCAGGCGGCATCGACGTCGATGGCGATGGCGAATCCAACGCGCTAGACGAAGCGATCGAGCTAACCCTTCCGGCCGATGCATCGCCTGTGAGCTTGGTCGGCGGCGAGTTGTGGGCCGGCCTGCAGCGCCACGGCACGATCATCGACGGCGAGTGTTTGCGCGCGGGCAGCCTAATTGTGCTGACGGCCGCCCAAGCTTCACCGTTGCAGGTGCATGAAGGTACAACAGTTATTCACTTGGATCACCTGCTGAAGCTACCCGATGCCGGGGGCCATTTTGAATTTCGCGGCCGCGACGGCACGGTCTGGGCCCATGTGACATTTCCAAAGCAAACCACTGGATCTGCCACAAGTTTCACCCGCGTTGTCGACGGCGACGCGGCCACACCGTTTGTAGCTCATGCGACTCTGCCCAAAGCAAACGGCACGCTGTCCTCATTTGGTTTGTGCAACACGGGCGACGTAGCTTGTGGCTGTCTCGCTAGTCAAGGTATGGATTGCGCTCCGCTTTCTGAGGAGTGACGGCAGTGCGAATCGTCCACGCAAGATGCGACTCCTGCGGGGTTGCCGGACGCAAGGCCTGAAGTGTGCTAAGCTGTCGCCCCGCTCGCCGCACTTCGGCGCCGACGCAGCTGATTTGCGCCGACCTGACCCGCGGCGAATGCCCTTGGAAAAATTGATGCAGACCCCGCAGATCAATGACGACAACCTGATTGAACCTACTCAAACATTTAGTGATTTGGGCCTAACCCCGGCGCTTTTGCGCGCGCTTGAAGACCTAGGCCATGTCACACCGACGCCGATCCAAATGCGCACTATCCCGCCGCTTTTGAACGGGCGCGATGTGCTGGGTCAGGCGCAGACGGGTACCGGTAAAACGGGCGCCTTCGCCCTGCCGCTTCTGCAACTGCTGGATATGAATGATCGCAGCGTACAGGCGCTGATCTTGGCGCCGACGCGGGAATTGGCGATACAAGTCTGTGAACATATTGAAGAATATGCGCGACACATGGGCCAAGTCGGTGTGCTGGCGATTTTCGGTGGCGATCCGATCGTGCGGCAACTGCGGCGTTTGGAAGGGACAGTCCGCGTGGTGGTCGGCACGCCTGGGCGCATTTTGGACCATTTGAGCCGTGGATCGCTCAAGTTAGACAAAGTGCGCATGGCGGTGCTCGATGAAGCCGATGAAATGCTGCGCATGGGTTTTGTCGACGATGTGGAGCAAATTCTTTCGCAAATGCCGCCAGTTCGGCGTATGGCGTTGTTTTCTGCAACCATGCCGCCGGAAATCGCGCGCATTGCCCATCGCTACTTGCGCGATCCGGAAACGATTGAAGTGGAGCGGCGCGCCCTGACCGTGGCGACTGTCGATCAGCGCTTTATCATTGTAGAACAGCAGCATAAGCTGGAAGCTTTGGTTCGGTTGCTCACCGTGGAAGAAATCGACGCCGTGCTGGTTTTCGCGCGCACTCGCTCGGGTTGTGCGGAACTGGCGGAAATGCTTGAGAACCGTGGTTTCGCGAGCGAAGCGATGCACGGCGACATGGCCCAGTCGGCGCGTCAAAGCGTGATCAGGCGCTTGAAAAACGGCCAGTTGCGCATCGTGGTTGCAACCGACGTCGCGGCGCGCGGTTTGGATGTGGAAAAGATCAATTTGGTTGTCAACGCAGATTTACCCGGTGAATCCGAAGTTTACGTCCATCGCATCGGCCGCACCGGTCGCGCCGGGCGCAGCGGCAAGTCGGTCTTGTTCGTCACGCCGCGCGAGCAGCGCAAACTGCGCGATCTGGAACGCTTCACCGGCCAAAAGATCGCGCAAATGCCGTTGCCCACGCTGCGCGACGTGCAAGAGTCCAGGATTACTAGATTTTCAGCCGCTGTCGCCAAAACGCTTTTGCGCGACGATCTGGGGCCTTACCGCGCGCTATTGAACAAGCTTTTGAGCGAAGGCACGCCGATGGAGGACGTGGCCGCTGCATTGGCCAACTTGGCTTGGGGCGATCGGCCGCTGCAGGCGGATTTGGGAGCGGATCTGTTTGCGCCGCAACAGCAACGACCGGAATTCAAACCGGCGCCTCGCGCTGCCGACCCGCGACCGCCGAAGCTGGCGCCCAATCGGCCGCCGCAACCATCCCTGCCCGCCCAACCGCCACCCGCGGAACGTTCGCGCGCCCATCCGATGCGCGAGGAACAAGCGCGCGCGCGCGACGACCGCCCGCAAACGCGCGACGAACGCCCGCAAATGCGCGACGAACGCCCGCAGATGCGAGACGAGCGCCCGCAGATGCGAGACGAGCGCCCGCAGATCTACGACGATCACCGACCATCGCGCGATGAACGGCCGCCGATGCGCGAAGAACGCCCGCAGGGCGGCGATCGCGTTTGGCTGTCGCTCGGCGTCGGACGGCGCAACGGCGTGCGGCCACAGGACATCGTGGGCGCGATCGCCAACGAAGCGGGTGTGCCTGGTCAAGCGATGGGCACCATTGAAATCAGCGACAATTTCAGTCTGGTGCAATTGCCGGTCCAGTTTGTGCCACAAGTGCTCGAGCGGATGAAACGCGCCATGATCTGCGGGCGTTTTCTGCAGATCCGCGTGTCGGCAACTGGGCCCATTTTGGGCATGGCCCAGCCCGAAGATCGCCCGACGCCGCCGCGCTGGAAAAACAGTGAAGCCGGTTTCCCGCAGCCGCAGTCAGCCGGCGCAGCGCCGCAGACGGCCGCGCAACCGGTGGAATCGCGGTTCAAGGCACCCAAGGCGACCAAGCCGCTGGCTGGCGATGCGCCACCGCGCAAGGCGAAGAAACCTAAGGTTTAGTCGACAGAATTGGCAGAGGCAAAAGCGCCAACGCCCCAGCTGTCGCGAGAGCCAACCAAAAACGAACAAGCCCAGCCGACTTCCATCGACTGGGCTTGTTTGCGTTAGAAACCTTGGGAACTTAACCCAAGTTCATATTGCCAAACTTCTCACGCACCAGATCGCCGATCGTCGTGGGTCCCGTGACCGTGGCGTTGTCGTAAGAATAATCTTCGTCATCCTGACCGACCCGCTTGATCGACAGACCGAGCTTGCGCTCATCGACGATGATCGAAATCACCTTGACCTTGGTCGTGTCGCCTTCTTTGAGGGCATTGTGGATGTTGTCGATCTTTTCTTCTGCAATTTCAGAAATGTGCAAGAAGCCCTCGATGAATTCGTCCAGTTCGACGATCGCACCAAAGTCCAACAGCTTGGTGATCTTGCCTTCATGCACTGAACCACGCGCATATTTCTTGTGAATTTCATTCCACGGATCGGGCATCATCTGCTTGATACCGAGGCTGAAACGCTCCTTTTCCGGATCGATCGACAGCACAATCGCTTCGACTTCATCGCCTTTCTTGTAAATGTCCTGCGGATGCTTGACGCGGTGCGACCACGACAAATCCGTCACGTGACACAGACCGTCAATGCCATCTTCAATCCCGATAAAGATACCGAAATTGGTGATGTTGCGCACAACGCCCTTGACCTTGCTGTTCATCGGATACGTGTTGGACATCACATCCCACGGATTTTGCTCGATTTGCTTCATGCCGAGCGAAATGCGTTTGGCCCGCGGATCGATTTCGAGGATTTGCGCCTCGATCTCGTCGCCCAGGCTCAACACCTTGGAGGGGTGCTTGACGCGCTTGGTCCAGGACATTTCACTAATGTGAATCAGGCCTTCCACGCCTGCATCCATCTCAATAAATGCGCCGTAATCGGTCAGACTGACGACTTTGCCCTTGACGCGTTGGCCGACTTGGAACTTTGCATCGATGTTAAGCCATGGATCTTCACTGTTTTGCTTCAGACCCAAGCTGACGCGCTCGCGATCGGCATCGTACTTGAGCACGCGAACTTTGACTTCCTGGCCAACCTCAAACATTTCAGAAGGATGGTTGACGCGGGCCCACGACATGTCCGTGATGTGCAACAAGCCGTCAATGCCGCCGAGATCGATGAATGCACCGTACTCGGTGATATTCTTGACGATACCGTCAACAACCATACCGACTTCCAGTTTGCCCAACGTCTGGCTTTTGAGGGCCTCGCGTTGTTTCTCCAGCAGCGCGCGCCGCGAGAGCACGATGTTGCCGCGCTTCTTGTTGAACTTGATGACTTTGAAGTGGAAACGCTGGCCGATGTACTTCTCTAAGTTGCGCACGGGGCGCAAATCGACTTGGCTGCCGGGCAAAAACGCCTTGACGCCGATGTCGACAGTCAAGCCGCCCTTGACGCGCGCGGTGATGATGCCTTCGACAAGTTCTTCATTTTCACAGGCTTCGGCGATTTCGTCCCAAATCTTGAGGCGATCGGCCTTCTCTTTGGACAGTTCGACCAAACCGTTGTCATTCTCACGGTTTTCAACGTAGACATCGATCACGTCGCCGGGAGCGACATTGACAGTGCCATCGTGTTCGGTGAATTCACTAACGGCAATCTGGCCTTCGCTCTTGTACGAAATGTCGACGATGACGAAATCTTTGTTGACCGACAAAACCGTGCCGCGCACGATCTCGCCTTCGATGACGTTTTGTTGTTTTTCCCATTCGAGGAATTGTTTTTCAAAATCGTCGTCAAAAGCACCGGTCTGGAAATTCTCTGTCATTTGAATCCTTTTGCTGTCGCCGCTTGCACGTCCGTTACCGATTTGGCACAAAACGTTTTAGATATTCACAGGTTCGCAAGATCGGCGCGGTCCCATTAGGGGCCGAGATTGTACGCGATTTTGCGATTTGTTGTCAAAGGATTTTTGGTGTTTTCAGCGATTTTGCAGCGCGGCGAGCAACTGGCCATGCAGGCCCTGAAAATCGCGGCCAGACATGGCCAAAATGACATCGCCCGCGCGCGCCTGCTGCGCAACGTAGGCGACGATATCCGGCACAGCCGGAATGAAGCGCGCCGACACACCTTTTGCGCAAATCGCATCGCAAACCAGCTGCGCGTCCATGATTTCTTCCGGCTTGAGCTTGTCGCCTTCTTTGTGCAGAGGCTGACACAGAACCACTTGATCCGCCGCGGCAAAAACGTCCGGATACACGGTTTCAAAAACTTTGCGCCGCGACGTGTTCGACTCTGCCTCAAACAGCGCCCACAGCCGTCGACCGGGCCACTGTCCGCGAATGGCGTCAATCGTAACCTGCACGGCAGTCGGATGATGCGCGTAATCATCGATCACCGCGATACCATTGACTTCTCCCCGCAACTCCTGACGCTTCTTGATGCCTTTGAACTGCTGAATCGCCGTTTGCAACTGCCCGACCGTCGCGCCCAGATCCAGACAAATCGTCAGTGCGGCAGCGGCGTTGAGCACGTTGTGGCGCCCAGCCATTGGCGATTCAAAGCGGCCGATGACCTGTCCCGCTGCAAAGCTAGGCAGCGGATCGCGGTCGTGGATGAACGGTCCTTGGCCTTTGATAAGCGTAAACGTCGCACCGCGGGCTTCAATAAAGTGCAGATCGATTTGCACGTCGATATCCGGCGATCCGACAAAACCGTAACGCGCGACCCGACCTCTGCACGCGTCAAGCACCGCAGTTACACGGTCATCCTCGCCCCAAGCGACAAGCAGGCCATCGGGCGGAAATAGGCTTGCATATAGCGCAAAAGCCCGTTGCACGGCGGCAAAATCGGGGTAAATGTCCGCGTGATCGAATTCACACGAGGTCAAAACGCCGTGATGCGGGCGATAATGCACAAATTTCGGGCGCTTGTCGTAATAAGCCGTGTCGTATTCGTCGCCTTCAACGACAAACGGCGCACCTTCGCCCAAGCGAAATGAAGTGCCCAAATTCAATGGCACGCCGCCAACAAGCAAACCGGGCTTGAGGCCAGCACTTTCCAACAGCCAAGCCGTCAGCGACGTCGTCGAAGTTTTGCCGTGCGTGCCGGCAATCACTGTCGGAATGCGCCCTTGCAGCAACCATTGCCCAAGCCCCTCGGGAAAGGAACAGTAGGGCAGATTTTTTTGGCGCATCGCTTCGCATTCGACGTTGTCGCGCCGCGCCACGTTGCCCACGATCACAAGATCGGGATTCCAATCCAGGTGTTGCGCGTCCCAACCTTCGGCAAAAGGGATTTGCCACTTGAGCAACTGCGCCCGCATCGGATCAAACACCATGATGTCAGACCCGCGTACTTCTAGGCCCTTTGCTTGCAGCATGCCCGCGAAATTGCCCATCGCTGAGCCACCGATGCCGATCAAATGGACACGGCGCACTTGGGTGAAATCGACCTGCGGACGCGCTTCGGGGACTCGTTCGGCCGGACCTGGAATGAATGACATGTTCTTGCCCTTGTTGGCGCAGACGAAACGGTCTACGACGCGGGCATTGCAGCACAAAATCCGCAGGAAGCAAGAAAGTCGCTGCTACCGGAACAGGCCTTGAACCACAGTCGGCGTGGTCGCGTTGGCTTTGAAACGCCAGAGGTACAAGATGCGCCCATCGGCAAAAACAATGACGCGTCCTTGGTCCTGATCGCCGAGTGAATTGCCCTTGGTCAATATGTTTTCACCGCTGACATAGCCGGTCGTGTTGGCGATATCGCGGCCGTCGACCTCAGTGCCGTCGCCGGCGCTGACCGCTCCCGGCGATTTCCACAGCAACACATAATTGCCGTCGAGCAAGGTGGTTATCGACGTATCATCTTGATCGCCATTGGTTATTGTGTTTGCCGCCACGGCAGCAGCTGGGCTTGGCTTAAGCGCGCCGTCGGTATGACGCAAGCCGACCCCTGATCCGGCACCGTCCAAACTAAACGCCGTCCAAGCGACGACGAATTCGCTTTTGCCAAAGGCCAACGTCGGCAGGCGGTTATTGACGTTGATCGCGCTCATCGTTTGCACGATGCCCACAGTCGTGCCATCGGCATTGAACGTTCGGCCGCGGATGCGATCCTTGGTCGCCCCGGAGCCGCTGTGTTGCCAGACGATGCCAAAACTGCCATCGGGCTTGACCGCCACTGCCGGCTGAACTTGATCGTCGTCCTCAGTCGGATCGATCGAGTTGCTAGCGTCGACGTTTGCGATGATCTCAGTGCCCACAACGGCGCCGGTGGCGTCGATGCGCATGGCCACGATGCCGCGGCCGCTGGTGTCCACGCCATCGGACGCCCATGCGACCACCGCGCTTGTGCCGTTGCTGCCTATCGCCGGCTGATTCTGCACGTCCGCCGTCGTCGCGTTGAGGATCGCGCCGTTGCCGATGCCCGCGCCGTTGACGTCAAACATGCGCAACGCAATATCGCCGGGTTCCAGCGTGCTGGATGTCACCCAGGCCAGTGCAAAGCCGGCCCCAAGGTTGGCGATGGCCAACCGCGATCCGGCGGCGGCCGGAAAGGTCTTTTGTACAGCAATGCTAGGGCCTTTGGGCGTGCCGTCGTTTTGGAAAATCCGCACGCGCACTTCAATCGGTTTGGCGCTTTCATTGAGCCAAGCCACCGCAAAACCACCGCTTGCGAGCTTGACGCCGACAGCGGCTGTGGCCGATGCGGTTTCACTGACGGCGAACAAAGCGTCTGGCACACAAGCGCCAGCACCCGCGCAATGCTGGCCGCCGCTGCAACTTTTGACCGCATTCTGGCTTTTTCCGTCCGCAGCGCATTGCACGACTTTGGTGTTGTCGGCTGGGTCACAGGTCGTGGCGTTGGCCAAGCACAGCGCGCAACCACCACCGACGCAGGCTGGCAAATTGGGCGGACAACTCACGGCGGCACTCCATTTGCTTTTGCCGCAAGTCAAAACTTGGGTCCCTGACGCGCAGGTGGTGCCGGCATCGTCGACCGCAGTTACCTTTTTGTCCTCGGTCAAGAACGCGCATTGATTGGCTTTATTTGCGCAGGCATTGCCGTTGCCGCCGTACACGCTGACGCAGTTGTTGCTGGCACATTGGTCGTTGCTGGCACAAGGCGACCCCGCGCCGCACGCACCGACGTCCGTCTTGCCGTCGCAATCGTTGTCCAAACCGTCGCACAGCGATTCAACGGCTTGATGTGTCGGTATCCCATCGAAATTGCACACGTATTTGCCACCAGCGCAAGCCGCGGTGACGCCAGCCTTGCACTCGCCGCCATTGGGGCATTTGGCCAAGATCACATTGGTCAAACCTTCATCGGTTAATCCATTGCAATCATTATCCAATCCGTCGCAGGTCGCTTCCTTGGCTTCGTACTTGAGCTCGTCTTTGCTAACCGCCGAAAAATCGCAATCCCACTTGCCGACTTTGCAACTGACCTTGACCTTGCCTTCGCAAACACCTTTGGTGCAACCGCTTTTGCTGGTTTCAAGCGATTCCGGCTCGTCAGTCTTGCCATCGCAATTGTTGTCGATGCCATCGCATTGCGTTTCAGTTACGTCTTGGAATCCAAGCACATGTGTGTAATCGCAACTGGCTTTGCTCGCGGCGCACATGACCAGCGTGCCGTAACCGCAAGCGCCCGTTGTCTTGCACTTGTTGGCCGCCGGGTCCAGCGTTTCATCGACCTTGCCGTCGCAGTCATTGTCTTTGCCGTCGCAGGTTAGTTCAAATGCCTCATAGCCTTGCGCGCCAAGTGCGCCGTAGTTACACGTCCATAACCCGCTTTCACAGCTGACTTTGCCGCCGTTGCAAACACCCTGGGTGCCGCACGGCGAAGGGTTGGGTTTCACGCTGATGTTGTCTGCAATACCGTCGCAGTCGTTGTCCTTGCCATCGCAGGTGGTTTCTGTGGTTTCGTGTGAAGGTACAGCCGCGTAATCGCAAATAAATTCCTTGTTCTTGCACACCTTGACGATTGCGCTTTTGCCCACCCCGCACACGCCCGCGCTCAAGCAACTGGCATTGTCGGCGCTCACGAGCGCTTGGCCGGACCCGGCAAAATTGTCGGTCGATCCGTCGCAATCATTGTCGATTCCATCGCATTTCGTTTCAAAAATCTGGTACTCGACGACTTGGCTGTAATCGCAAACGGCCACGCCGCCCTTGCACACCTGTGCAACACCCGCGCTGCACGCACCTTCTGCCGCACAAGTCAGGCCAGCCACAACCAAATTGGCGTCCGCGATGCCGTCGCAATCGTTGTCCTTGCCGTCGCACGTGGTTTCGGCGACCTCATAGTCAGGCAATGCGCCAAAACCGCATTCCCATTTAAATTCATCGGGCTTATCCGCGGCCGCCGCGCAGACAGGTGCCGCCGCCCCAGCGCAAACGCCTGCGTGGCTGCAGGTTTTGAACGGCGCTTCCGTCATTTCATCGGTTTGGCCGTTGCAGTCGTTGTCCTTGCCGTCGCAAGTAGTCTCCGAAGCTTCATAGGCGGGCACCACCGAAAAATTACACTGTAAAGTTCCAGCGATGCACACGGCTACCGCTTTAGCAGCGCCGCCGCACACGCCCAAAGCCGGGCAGGTCGCTTTGGATGCATCGTAGGTCTCATCGGTTAATCCGTCGCAATCGTTGTCTTTTCCGTCGCAACTGGTTTCGCTCGCTTCATAACCAAGCGGTGTGGCGACTGCGTTCTTTGGGTCGACCGGTTTCCAAGTGCCGCAGCTGTATTTGGTTTTGTCTTTGGCGTCGACGGTGCAAGTGCCTGTGTAGCCAGAACAAACGCCCTTGGTTTGGCAAGGATTAGGGGTGCAGACATCGCCCGCGCCAGCGCCCGCCTGGTTGTTGATCTGGACCGTACAAGCACTGGTCACCGCGCCCAATAACACAAGCATAATCGCAGCTAAGCGGCCGATTGGGCCGGTCGGAAATACGTCAATGCTGCGACACAGGGGCATGAGAACTCCTAAAACGCGACTGTCTAGAATTTCCAACTGAAGCTGAGCGAACTCGGCGTTACGCCGACCGACGGCAGCAACACTTCGGCCAACGCGGGCGCTGCGGGCGGGACCCGCACGGCCGGTTTTCCAGTCGGTGGCGGCGGCGGCACATCGGCCGTTGGGGCAAAAAACATCCACAAAGTGCCGGCTGCAAGCAAAACGCCACCGCCGATAAAGCTGTAAGTGGCCAGTTTTGCGTTAGCGGTCGCATTGTCCGCATACTGATTAAGCAAGTTAGAGTATTTTGGGTCAGAAGGCGATAACGCGTTGGCAGTATCGCCACTTTGCTTTGCTCGGTAGCCAAAGTAGCCACCGCCACCCAAAGCCGCCACGCCGAGCGCGCTCGTCGCGATCGGCCCCCATTTGTGCAGGAAACTCCGCTTGGGCGGGGCGTTTTTGTCCTCGTACGTCACGATCGGGCCTTTTTCGTCGCGCGGCGTGGGTTTGAGGTCGGGTGCCTTGACCAGCGGCGTTTCATCCGGTTCTTCATCCGGATCGGGCTTTTTCACCACAACATCTGGTTTTTTCTCCGGTTCGATCGGCTTTTTGACAATTTTTTCGGGCTGATCCGGATGCGGCGTGCCGACGAGCGCGGGCCCGTTGTCCTCCACCTGCAGCGCAATCGCCAACAGGTTACCTTCCGGGCCGCCGACTTGGAACGTCCTCATTTCACTGTTGAAACCTTTGGAAGTCGATTCGACCGACCAAGTTCCGGGCTGCAAAAACACCCGGCTGGGACCGATGACAATCCGCAGGCGCTTTTGGCCATCTGACGCGCTCTGGCTCAGTTCGACCCGGGCATTTTCCGGCCGCACGTTGACCGCGACGGCGATCAGCCCCGGTACGATTTGCGGTTGCAGACGCGTCACTTGCGCCTGAACCTTCAACCGCTGCTCGTCGTCAAGCGGATACAAGAGCGCGCGCTGCGCAGCTTCTGAACTCTCGGCGAACAGCCCCGCGCGCTCCGCTGCATCGGCATAAGCCAATAAAAATCCGACTTCGGCGTGACTGCGATAGGCGCGACGGAAATGTTCACCGGCAACGGCATCCTGTCCGGCGCGCATTTCCACACGGCCAAGTGCCGCAGAACGCAAAGCATCGACGTAACGCTGCGGTCCCGATGGCTCTAGCGATTCCACCTGCGTGTCGCGCCACGCCTCGTTGGCCGCGGCACCGCAGCCACCGAGAAATAGCAGCGATACCGATAGCATAGCCGCAAAAAAACCGAACCGCGGATGCGCTGCGCGGGGCGGTTTGGGCATAAATTGTCGCACGTGGTTGGCGATGGGGGACTCGCTCATAAACGATAGCCTAAAATCGCGGGCGCAAGCTGTCAACGAAACGCCGCAAAAAGGGCCACGCCTTGCTTGCTTTAGCTGCGATCTGCCGGCCTGCGCGCGCAACAATATTGAGGATCGGCAAAAACAACTTTCTTGGCCATTACTTTGCTTTGAACGGGTCAAACGGAGGGGTGAGTCGCTTAAAAAGCGCGAACTTGCGACCCAGCTAGCACTGCCTACGCCGGCAAAAATCTCATTTTTGCCGGTCGTGATTACTTCAACGCTTGCTTCATACGCGTCAAAAGCGGTCCGACGTCGGCATCGAGCGCAAAATTGCGCCCAGCTTCCTTGAACGCCGTGGTGCCGCTGGCGCCCGTCAGACCGTGGCGGGCAAATGCGCGTTCTTGCACTGAAGTTGGCAAGGCCATCATCTGCGCCACGTCGCCGCTGGCTTGGGCGGCGGCAAATTGCGCGCGAAAATTGGCGTCTTCAAAACCTTGCACGATCGTATTGACGATGTCGAGAAAAGTGGCCTTGTCCATCTTGAACCTCCTAAAAATATTTGCTATTCGTCGGCGTAGACGCGGACAACCCGTCCGGCGTCTTTGTATTCGCGTTCGCCCGCTTTTGCCAGCAGCAAGTAATTGATCGGTTGCGTTTTTTCCGCGGCCCACACGGCCGCGCGAATCACGGCATTTTGAATCTGACCGCCCGTCAGTTCGTAATCGATGGCCAAGTCGCGGAATTTCAAATCGGGTTCGCGCGGGGCCGTTTCGGGGATCATGACGCGCCACAGGCGTTCGCGCTCGGCCACTTCCGGTTTGGGAAAATTGGGCTTAAAGCGAATGCGCCGCATAAACGCCTGATCGATGCTTTCTGGGTTGTTGGTGGTCAAAATGACCAAGCCTTCATAGTCTTCCAGCCGTTGCAACAAATAATTCACTTCCAGATTGGCATAGCGATCGACAGAACTCTGCACATCGGTGCGTTTGGCAAAAAGGGAGTCGGCTTCATCAAAAAGCAAAGCGATACCAGAATCTTGCGAAGCATCGAATAGTTTTGACAAGCGTTCTTCCGTCTCACCGATGTACTTTGACACCACGCTCGCCAAATCGACGCGGAACAACTCCAGACCGAGATCGCGCGCTACTAGGCCCGCGCAAAGCGTCTTGCCCGTACCGGACGGCCCGCTGAAAAGAGCTGTCAATGCACGACCATAGCCCATCGTTCGGCCATAGCCCTGATCATCTAGCACGTGGCCGGCGAATTTGCCAAAACGCACCATTTCGTCCAGTGTCTCGCGGGTTTCCTCAGGCAGAATCGTATTCTCCCAGCGTCCGCGCACGTTGACGCGGGTGGCCAGACCGGCCAGCCGCGAACTCGCGACATCGCGGCACGCTTTTTCAATGTCGCCGATACGCACGGCGGCCACGTTGGGATTGCGCTGTCTGGCCGTCGCCGCCGCCAAATTGACCGCGAGGTCGATTTCGTCCACGCCAAACTTGAAAACGCTCACGGACGCGACAACATCTTCCGTTTCAGTGGGTTGCATGTGCGGCAACAGGCGATCGCCCCACAAGATCTTGCGTTCGTCTATGCCGGGCGCGTTGGTCGGCAATTCAATGGCTCCCAAATCGCGCAGCAGCGCCAAATGCGCTCGAGGCATCAGTTTTTTCTCTTCTTGTCGCTGCGAACCTTGGCTGTGAAAAAACATCGTGGTGGTTTCAAGGCTCAACATTTGCACGACTTGCGCCAGTCGCTCTGAGCCGTGGTCGCCGGCGTCAATGACTTCGGCGTGCTCAAAAAAAATCCCCGCGCGGGCAAGGCGCGCCCGGCCAAGCACGTGGCCAATGCGCGCAACATCTTGTTGCAGCAATAGATCCAGCCGAACGTCCAAAATGCCTTCGCCAAAAAGCTGCAGCGCCTCGCGCGCGATGCGCAGCGCGCCCGCCCGTTCGGGCCCGAGCACCAAAAAGCGCCGCCGCCCGCGAAAACCGCGCTGTAGCGCCTCCCGCAGTGCCGGTGTTTGCGGTGCATCAACCGGTGGCGGCTGATCGGCGGCGGTGTCTTGGGCTTCGTGCGACAGGACGCCGGGCAGATCGCTCAGATTGACGGCCAAGCCGAGAAGATACCCACAGGCAAAAAGAGCTGCCCTATGATAGACTTGGGATGGCTCTTCGCCGGACGTCAGCACCAAACCGTAGCGCCGCAGCGTCGAATTTGCCGCCAGCGCGGCCAAGACCGCCTTGCCGCGCACGGCAAAAGGATCAACGCCGTGCTGCAAAAAATCCTGCGGCCACTGGCTGCGCGCGGTGTCGCGCCATAAAGCTCGGTAAAGCCAGAGAAATTCAGGGACTAGCTCTGGCGCCAACAGCAGCCACAGCAAATCGCATTCCAGATCGTTGAGGCCAAAGATGACCCGCATTTCATCAAAACGCTGGCCTCCTTCGCCAGAAGGTGCAATATCATCATAGCGTTCGATCAGGCGGGCATCCATACGCCCGACAAAAGCTGTGCGTTCTGCATCCAGCGCTTCACCGCGCAAGCAGCGCAGGCAAGTGGCGTCGAGCGTTTGCAAAGTACCTGCAGGCAATGGATTTTTGGTCGGATCTTCCGTCGAGCGATCCCACGGCCGCAGCACCACCAAATAGCGCTGCACCATTGCGCGGACGCGATCGAGATACGGCGCAAATTCCACGCCGGCACCGTGCAGCCATGGCCGGTTGTTGTCGGCATCTGCCGGAATTTCCCCTGATTCATCGCGCAGTTCTGCGCGCAGCAATTGGCGCAGCAAATCGACTTGGAGATCGGAAAGATCGTCGGTGGTCGTGTCTGGATCGATGCGCGCGCGATCGAGCAACGCTTTTGCGCGAGAGCGGCTCACGCCGGGCAAATACGTCAGCGCGGTTTCAACCGGGCGGTGCGGCGGCAAGCCAGATAGTCCGCTTTTGGCCATTTGTTCATCCGGTTGCAGGAGCGAGAGCGCGGTCAAAAGCGTCCGACCGCCGCCGCGCAAGCGTAGAGCTAGACTGGCATTTTGTCCAACCGGCCCTCAGTGTGGGCCAATTGTTAAATAATTTCGGACGACCTTGCCCTTGGAATCAAACCGGTGCACCATGCGCTGATTGAGCTTTACATGGCTTCCGAGACAAAATCCGCCCCATTTTTTTTGTGCTTTTGGCGAATCCCCCAAAACATCCAATGAGGCAGATTCTAGACCGCGAAGCGCACTGCGTTTTATTTGCGCAACCTCGGTTCTGTGGTATCTTCGGACACCTAATCGAGTGCGGTAACGGCTTTTGAGGAGATGAAACGCACGTATGCAAGTGACGTTTTGGGGTGTGCGCGGCAGCCATCCCGTACCAGGTCCGCAGACAGTGCGTTACGGCGGTGAAACGTCTTGCGTCGAAGTTCGCGCCAATTCCGGCAAACGCATCATCATCGATGCCGGAACAGGCCTGCGGGCGCTGGGCGAGCAGATCATGCAAGAAGCCGCCAAAGATCCTAAATTTGTTCCAGAATTTGAAATATTGCTCTCTCACGTTCATTGGGATCACATCCAAGGTCTGCCGTTTTTTCGGCCCTTGTGGCTGCCAGGCGCGCGGGTGACGATTCACATGCTGCGGGCGGCGGAGGATTCGCTTCACGACGTGATCGCAGGCGCCGCGCGCAAGGAATTTTTCCCCGCCTCCTTGGCGGCGATCCCGGCGCAATTCACCTTTTCCGAAGTGCATCCGGGTCAAGCGTTTGACATTTTTGACTTTACGCTGCTGCCGATATCCCTGAACCACCCGCTGGGCGCAGTCGGCTATCGCGTGCAGGGCGCGGGCGCAGCGCTGGCATACGTGTGTGATACCGCACCCTTTTGCGACATTTTGCACAAGCGACATTTCCTCAAAGGCATGGAACCACTGACCGATGCCGATCGGGCGGCGCTGGGCACCATGGAGCAAAACTTGATCGCGGCGTTGCAAGGGGTCGACACCGTGATTTACGACACCCACTTTACCCAAGAAGAATACACAAGATTTCCGCACTACGGTCATTCCACGCCCGATCAGGCCTTGCAAACTTGCATTGGCACCGGCGTGCACACGCTGGTGCTTTACCACCACGCGCCGTCTCATCATGATGAAATGATGGATGAATTGGCCGTCAAATACGCTGAAATGGGGCTTCAACACGGCATTGAGGTCATCGCTTCGCGGCAGGGCATGACTTTGGTCGTTGCGGGCAAGGCGAAGCATCGATTGCGCAAAACAGCCAAAAATGCGCCCAGTTTGGTCCCAGCATCGTTTGCGACACCCAAGCGAAAAGCCAACAGAACGGCACCTCACGCAAAACGGGCGCCGCTGTGAAAGTGCGTTTTTGGGGCACCCGCGGCGGTTTTCCCGTCACCGGTCCGGACGTTTTGCGCTTCGGCGGTAACACTTGCGCCCTTGAATTCACCAACCGCGCGGGCCTTCGCCTGCTTGTCGATCTAGGCAGTGGCGCGATCGGCTTGGGTCGCGCGCTCATGGCCGCTGAATTCTCTAAAGGTCAAGGCATGTTGCCGATTCTGCTGTCGCACACCCAATTGGAGCACACCCAAGGTTTGCCGTTTTTCGTGCCGTTTTTCGTGCCGGGCAACCGCATTGACATTTACGGTGCCGCGTCGGAAGGGCAACCGCTGCACAACACCTTGGAAGATTTGCTGAATCATCACTACAGTCCGATAAACTCACTTGAGAATTTGTTTGCGCAAGTACAAATTCACGAATTGGCGGCCAATCACGCCATCGAAGTCAACGGTTTTACCATTCACGCCATACAGTTGCCTCACGGCAATGCGCCGACGATCGGCTTTCGCGTGCAGGCCGATGATCAAGCCATTGGCGTGTTTACGGCTGTTGACTACGGCGTCGCGCCGGTGCCTGCGCAGATTGTCGATTTTGTGCGCGGCGTCGATCTGCTGATCCACGACAACATGTCCGGCGATGACCGCGCGCCAGGCGTGTACGCACATGGGCAGGCCACGGCCCAACAGGCGATATCCGTTGCAGAACAGGCGGGAGCTCGGCGCTGCGCGCTGTTTCATCACGCGCCCGATGCCACCGATGCCCTGATTGAAAAGTCAGTCCTCGTCATGCAAGAGCTTACAAAGATTGAACTGTTTGCCGCCGCCGAAGGGCAGGTCGTCGATCTCGGCTGACGGATTTGATACGCGACAAATTTGTCGCGGCACCCAAGCACAAGCGCCTGAAAAATTGGCACTGACAAAAATGTCAGGGTTTGCACCGCCATTTTGACCCAGCCGTTGGGGCAGGGTCACTCTGATGACAGGCCGCTGATGGCCGTTTGGAGTGTGCAAATGAGCGTCCAATTTTTTAGCATTGCCCAGGGTCGAATTTTTCAACAGTTGAGTATTTTGGCGACTTTCGTCGGCGCGATCCTGCTGCCGTTGGTCGCCTTTGCCGAAGAAGATGCCAGCAACGGATCCCCCGACGCTGCCATCGAAGACGTGGCCCCAGCAGCAGATGTAGCGTCAGATCCCGATGTTGCGCTGCCCAAAGAGCCAACGCCCAGTGAAGCGGACGCCGCTGTCGCCGCCGATGTCGCGGCGCCCGACGACGTTTCGGCTGCCGCCGATATCGCGGCAGGTGGCGATGCGGCTGCCGAGCCGGACGCGGGTGTCGCACCGCCTCCAGATGCGGGACAGAGCGTCGATGCGGCGGCAAGTGGTGACGCAGCGGCCGGCGCTGACGCGGCGGCAAGTGCTGACGCGGCTGCAAGTGCGGACGCGGCTGCAAGTGGCGATGCCGCAAGCGGCGAAGTCGCCGATGCGGGCGCCGTTGCGACCGCACCTGAGCCCGAGCACAAGGGCGGGTGCACCGCTTCGCCGACCGACGCGGTCGACCGCGGCGCCATGCTCGGCTTGGCCTTTGCCATGGGCGCGCTGATCGCGCGCGCACGGCGCCAAACCGCGGAGGTAAGCACCCGTGATTAAAGGCCTCTGCGATTCGACGCTCGACTGGGCGGCCCCGGCTCTACTGATCGCCGGTCGGTCGTCCAGTTTGGCAGTCGGAGCGTCCTGCTGTGCCGAAGTGCCGACAAACCTAGGCTAGTCGGTTCACCGCATTTTGTGCCACACCGTCACGCAGAAACGCCACGATTTGATGGGCAATCTGGATGCCCACATTGTCCTGGGCCTGCACCGTCGAAGCGCCGATATGCGGCGAAGCCAACAAATTCACTTGTGAAAATAACGGATTGTCGGCAGGCGTGGGTTCTGCTTCAAACACATCCATCGCGGCCGCCCCCAGGTGGCCGCTTTGCAGGGCGTCGGCCAGATCGCTTTCGACCACAATGCCACCGCGCGCAGCATCGATAAGCCACGCGCCCTTTTTCATTTTTGCGAACGCGGCTTTGTCAAACAGGCCCTTGGTCGACGTGATCAGCGGCACGTGAATCGTCACAGCGTCGGATTGTGCAAGCAAATCATCCAGACTCACGTATTGCGCGCCGATGTCCTGCGCCTGCTCAGCCGTCAGCATTGGATCGTAACCCAGCACTTTCATGCCCAATGCGCCGGCTTTGCGCGCGACGATCTTGCCGATGGCGCCCAAACCGACAATGCCCAGCGTTTTGCCTTCGATTTCCTGACCCAAGAATTTGGATTTTTCCCACTTGCCGCCCTTGGTCGATGCGCTGGCGGCCGGAATCGATCGCGCCAACGCGAACAAGTAGCCAAGCACCAGTTCAGCCACGGCATTTTGGTTGCCGCCGGGCGTGTTCATCACGATCGTGCCGTTGGCGGTCGCTGCGGGCACGTCGACGTTGTCGACGCCAGCGCCGGCGCGGCCGATGACTTTGAGTTTCTTGGCAAAAACAAAAGAGTCGGCCTTGACTTTGGTCATTGAGCGCACAACCAGACCGTCGTAATCGCCGATGATCGCGTTGAATTCGTCGGGTTTGAGGCCGGTTTTGACGTCGACGTCGCAGATGTTGGATTCACGCAAGACATCGACGGCGTCGGCGGCCACGGGATCACTGACCAGAATGCGGAACTGCTTGTGCGACATGAATATTTCCTGAATTGTCGGGGCGGCGCAGACTTTTGCTGCAAACCGAAAGTTACATGCGCCCGCACCCGCGCACGCGACCCCAAAATAGGTCCTAACGCGCGTTTGTCAACGCAGTGCGTCATTTTTTGCGTCAAAATCGACTTCAAGGCCATTTATACAGGCAGTTGGCCTCGTCGCGCTTGTCGATCTGAAAAAACGCTTGCAGGCAATAATCCTGCGAAAATCCTGTCTTAGTTGTCGGATTCCAAACCGGCAACTTCTTGTCATCGCCGCCCAAACGCTCAAACAGCGCAAAGGCCGGATCGTAAAACGGCGTACCGCGCGGCATGTCGTAGTAACTCTGGCTAAGCGAGGTCGGCAGCCAGCGCCAAGCCCACGGCGGACGCGAGAAATCAGCGTTTTTATTGAAAAATTTTCCGCCAATCGATTGTTTCGGCCCAGCAGGTCGGCCAGGCGGACCGACGTATTGAAAGGTGCTATCGGCAAAAAGTGCTGTCTCTCCAGCCTCATCGCGGTGCGGCCACCAAGAAGCATCCAGATGTTGCAAGCCGTAAAGTGCCGTCAAGGGCGGATTGGCGCCCTTGGCTTTGATCGCAATCGGCTTGTCGCTGGGCTTGAAATCGATCGCGATCAGATTGCTTTGGGTAAAGGCGTTGTTGACGCACTGCTTGGCCCCGGCATCGCCGCCGTCTAACCAGAGGCAACTCTGATGGTTTCCCGCGGTCAGGTAGGCTGGGTACCGCCGCGGCACACAGTTGGCGACACTTTCACAACCAAACTGGTCTAGCGGATCGCCGGCTTTAGGAAACAGTTGATCTTGGGCCAACACCCCGCGAATGAACGGATTTTTCGCCGATGGCAGGCCACTTTCACTGGTGATCCAGGTCCACATTTCCTCGTCGCCCTTGGCTTTGAAATACGTCGTCAGCGCAACGGGCCGTTCAACAGGATATTTCTCAATTGTTACAAGGCTTCCCGCGCTGTCATTGTCGTAAGCCACACCGGCATCCAGTGCGATACGGCTGGGCCAATAGAAAACGTAGAAAATGTAAAAGTGACTTTGCGACTCAATGACGCTCCACGCAACCGTCGGCACGGGATCTACAAGCGCAGTATTCTTGAGGTTATCCGACAAATTCCAATTGTCGTCGAAGTCAATGGCCCGCATCACATCGTACTTCGGCCCGCCATCGTTGAGGCCTTGCCGGATCGTCGGCGCATAACGCGCAGCCAGTTTGGCATACGGCTCCATCTTGGGCATCGCCATGGTATAAAAATGCAGAAGTTTCTGATCTTGCAAAGAATTGCCTTTCTTCGCTTGAATCAAATTGGTCAAAGTCACGTTGATGCGCGTGGCAAAGGGTACGCTGGCGCTGGCGGTAAAAGTGACTTTCTTTTCAGTGGTTAGCCAACTGCCCGCCACTTCGTCGCCGGTGCTGGTTTTGACAAAAGCCGTATACGGCGTGAACGATTCCCCCTTGACGACATCATTAAATTCAATCGTAAAAATCAATGGTTGAGCTAGTCCCGCCGATCCGTCGGCGGGAACGGAGCCCACCACTTCAAAGGTCTGCAGAGCGACGTCATCGCCCGTGTCATCAGGTGAAAGTGTATCAACAATCGGTATATCTGCGACTGGTGCGTCCGAGGCCGCGGCATCCACCGCCGGCGCGTCAGTCGGCACGGAATCGGCAACTGCCGTGTCCGCAGTCGCAACGTCGTCGCCGTTGTCGCTGCCGCCGTCCGCGCCAGCTTCTTCGGCCGACACGTCGCCATTGACGACCAAACCGACGTCGCTCGCCGCGGTGGCATCGCTCTTTGACAGGGGCGGGTCGCCGCAGCCGCCGATCAGCGCGGCGCTTAGCGTCAGGAATATTAGGAAGTTGCGTTGCATTTCTGCCTCATGGGTTGTCGATCGGCTTGCGATGCCCGCGTGCGCGTGCCACTGTGCGGCCGCCACGGCGTGCGCGCAGGATGCGATCGCCGGTCGCACCCGGTCAAGACCAACCCTACTTCTATCACTGTATGCCTTTGCCCAAAAACCAAACCCGAACGCCGTTGCCAGATCGCTTTTTTGAACTGTTGATTGCCGCAAGGCTTTTGCGGTCGCGGCGCAGCGTTCACCTGTCGCTGGTGACGGCGATGTCGGTCGCGGGGATCGCGCTCGGCGTGGCGGCGTTGATCGTGGTTCTTGCCGTAAACACGGGTTTTCAAGCAGCTTTTCAAGATCGCATTCTGGCCACGTATCCGCACCTGGTGATCATGCGCCGCGGCGTCGACCTACGCGATTACCGCGACGTCGCAAATAAACTGAACAGTATTCCAAGTGTGCGTAACGTTTCCCCCGCCACTTATGACGACATGATGCTTTCCGCCGCCATGGGCCGGGCGGGCGCAATTGTGCGCGGCGTGCCTTTGACCACCCTCAAAGCCTTGCCCGAAGGCGCCATAGTCGCAGGACATTTGGATGAACAAGGTGAGTTACCCGTGACCGTTCTCAACAAAAACGGCCTACAGGTCAGCCGTGGCGTCAGTGGCGCGCGCCATGTGCTTGTTGTCGGCGGACCGCCGGAAAAACGCTGGCTTGTGCCCGTTGCGGTGGTCGCTCCCGGCGGCGGGATTGGGCAAATTCTCGTGTTCGACGCCAACGGCTGCGGCCAAAAAGATCCGACGCTGACGGGGGATGTGCAGATATTTGTCAATCAGATTGAGAGCAAGGACACCGTGCGCCGTGGCAGCCGCAGCCCTTGCGCCGTCGTGGGCAGTTGGGAACTGGGGCCAGGCGCCTATAATTTGCGCTGGTTTGACGGGGGCCAACAAAAAGAACAAACAATCACGGTGCTCGACGGCCAGACCACCAGCGTCATCTTGCACAATGGAAACAATTTCAGAGTCCCAGGGCCGAGCGACGCCCTGGCGATCTCGGCCGCAGCGGTTGCTGTTGTCAACGTCGAAGTAGCGGCTTTGGCCCTGACTCTGCCAGAACAAATTTCCACAATCGTTAAAGATATCAGCGAATGGCAGTCGTTTGGCGCCGAGTTGCCAACCATGATGTTGGGCGAGGGGCTGGCCAAGCGCCTGCAGGTGAAAATCGGCGATGAAGTGCGGGCGGTGTCGCCGATGCGCGGCATTGATCGCGGCACCGATCAGGCGATGCCCAGCGCATCGGGGCGGTTTACCGTTTCAGCCATCTTGCGCACCGGTTTTCACGATCACGATCAACGTTTGGCGCTGACCGATTTTACCGCGGCGCAGCGCTTTTTGGCCCGCGGCGACATCGCACGCTGGATTGAAGTGCGCGTGGTCGATCCGATTTTGGCCGCCAATCAGGTCGATGTTTTCAAGGCCGCGCTTGAGCCTACAGAAATGTCAGACCTATTGAGCAATAGCCAACTGCTGCGGCAAAAATTGCTGGAACTGGGGCAGCCGCAAGTGGCGGGCGCAGAAATTCGCGCCGCCGACGACTCGCTGGCTTTGGTCGACAACTTGGTTTCAGCCTCGCGGGTCGGTCGCCAGATCAAAACCAAACCAGTCGGCAATTACCGCGTCATCGACTGGGAGGAAATGAACCGCAACATTTTCGACGCCGCCCGCATGCAAAAGATCGCGATGTCATTATTTCCATTTATTATTGTGCTGGTGGCGGCGCTCAATGTCGTCGGCACGCAGGCCGTCGTTGTGCACGAACGCGCCCGCGAAATCGCGATCTTGCGCGCAATGGGGGCGACTCGCCGTTCAGTGGCGGCGATTTTCTTGGTTCAGGGCTTGGCCGTCGGTCTTTTTGGCACCTTTATCGGTCTTTTGATCGGTGGGCTGAGTTGTCTGCTGCTCGATGCTGTCGGATATCCCCTTGATCCGCAAGTCTATTTGATTTCACGTCTGCCCGTTCTCGTCGAACCGGCGTCGTTTTTCCTGGCCGGCGGTGCCGCTACCCTGCTCGCTTTTGCCGCCGCGTGGTTCAGCGCGCAACGCGCCGCGTCGCGGGCCCCAGTGGACGCCCTGCGGCGCTTGGATTGAGGCAAAAAAGCAAAAAACTGGTCATCGCTATCCCTTGGCGATAGTTGACAAATATTTTTCGACGTTGCGCTCGCACGCAGCCACCCATCCGCAATGTGATGATAATTAACATTTTATCCGCCCCACGCCTGAAGGTCCAAGCGCCGCGCGGCGGGTTGCAACCCAGCGCTCCGCGCGGTATCAATGCGCGGCGATCGGCGGTCGTTTGGCCGCGGATCTCGGGGATCCTTGAGCACATGATTTGCAATCCTGCGACGTTGTGCGAACAAATTGCGCAGCGTCGGGCAAAAGTCGTCACCGCAAAAATGTCACGCAAAAGTTTCGAGGCAAGGGTTTGAACACAGTCGGCGCGAAATTTCGGCAGAGACGGGAAACCCGAGGCGTCAGCCTTGAGGCCGTCATGCGCGCCACCCGCTTGACCCGCGCCGTGTTGCTCGCTTTGGAGGAGGACCGTTTCGAAGACTTGGCTGCGCCGGTTTACGTCCGTGGATTTATACGAATTTACAGCCAGTTCCTCGAAATCGATGCCGAACAGTTGCTAGAAGGCTATGAAGCGCAAACAGCTGCTCGCGCCGAACTTACCGCAGCCATTATGCCGCTTGATGAACCTCAACTGGCGACAATGCCTGATTATTTCCGCGATCATGCCCGTCCCATCCGCGGCCTGTCGCCGGCGCAATTGGTCCTGCTCGCCGCGACCGCAGCGATCATCGCCGTTTTTGCCTACCAAGCCCGCGGCAAACGCGCCGTGCAAACCGCCGCCAACAGGGGCCAAACGGTCGCGCCCGCCACTGCCGCCGCGCCCGCGCAACTCGTCCCGGCGCCTGCGCAACCCGTCAGTCGCCGACCTCTGCCGCCGCCCGCCAGTCACGCCGGTCCCGCGCCTTTGGGCGCGACGCCGGGCGCGATTCGCTAATAAAAACAAATGCCCGCCGCCGACTGGGGAGCCTGTCTGGTCCTGCGCCTGCAGCCGTTGGGGGACGCCAACGTGATCGTGGCCCTGTTGACCGAGCAGAGCGGCCGCCGCGACGTCTTGGCCCGCGGCGCCAAAACCAGCCGCCACCGCTTCGCAGGTTTGCTGCAACCCTTTGCCGAGCTGACGGTTTTCGCTCAACACAGCCGCGGCAGCCTTGACACATTGGCCGAGGTTCAGCCGATAAAACAATGGCGAAATGAAGGCGTCACCTACGCGCAACTGGCCCTTGCTTCGTATGCAACGGAACTCGCGATCGTAGCAAGTCAGCCAGATCATGCGGATTTGCCGCTGTATCACTGGCTTCAGGCCGCCCTGTCACTCGCGTCGGCCGTAGGCGATGAGCAACTTCGCGCCGCCCGCGTGCTTTTGGAGGTCAGTTTTCTGCAAGCGCTGGGCCTTTTCCCCGACGTTCAACAATGTGCCCAGTGTGGCAGAACCAACGCCGCGGGCGCAGTTTGGCCGCAGGCCGCGCACGGTCTGATTTGTTTGGAATGTGCCGGTGCGTCGGGTCCGCGTTTGCCCGCCGCGTGGTTGCTGGTTTTGGCGGTCTTGACGCAGTCGCCGCCGACGCTGGATCTGATCGACGCCTTGCCGCCCCAAATGTTCAGGATTATTGAAGATCACTTGGCGTCGCTGCTAACTGAAGTCGTGCATCAGCCGTTGCGCAGTGCTAAGGCTTTGAAGGCTTTGATCGATTGATGGGGCGCCTCCCGGCGGGTTTTGCCCTGAGCGGTCCAGCTTTCATTTGGATTTTGTTTGGCATAGCTGACCTTCAGGTCGATTACGCGACTGCGTAGCGGTGCTAACATTATGCTGCGCATGGCTTTTGCCTCCGGCAGGTTGGGCGCCTAGCGGCGCGGCGTGCGTTTGCAAAGGCTTGTTTTGCGCCTCACGGCGCGGCTTTCATTTGCAAAGGCTTGTTTTGCGCCTCACGGCGCGCGGTTGTAACACATTGTTATCTTTAGATTGGTTTCGCCTATCGGCGAGCAGGGGGCCGCTTCGCGCGGCGGCCCCCTGCACCCCCGCGCGCTTTTGCCATTAAATTCATGCTTTTATCCCGCTGCACTAACCGTTGCATTTGCGCGCGGCGCAAATGGATCCTGCCGCAGGCAGCGGACGGAGAAGAGATGGGCCCGCGATAAGTGCACGTGCCGGCGCGTCTTTCGTCAAAAAATTTGCCGCGCAAATTTTTTGGCCTCGGGATCGCGCACGTGATTGGTGAACCACGGACAAGCGGTGGATGAATGGGCGCGGATCGAGGGTTATGTTTGATGATTTTTGCCCAATCTGCAATTTTTAGCTCCCGCGCGTTCCGCGCGTTCCGCGCAGTTTGTGATTTTGTTTTTGGTGGGCGGGCGCCACGGATTGGCGGGTCCATCGGCAGTGGACAAATCGACCGCGGTTTGGTAAAATACCAAGAAGTCGCGCATTTGCGGGCAAAGCAAACCATGTCAACGTTCGCAGAACTTGTGGCCGACGCGCTTCTGGCCGACCCCGCACTGTTGCAAACCGCGCAGGCGACCAACACGCATTGGCGGCAACTCGGTGCGCACGGGGACAAATGGCTTGATTGTTGGGACGTGTTGTTGGCGGATGCTCGCGCGTCGGCGCAAGGTATGGCCCACCTGCAACAGGTGTTGCGCGCCCCTGATGCCCAGAGCCAACGCCTGCGGGAGTTCGCTCCGCTCGCCGGCCTGCTTCCGCGCGAGGTGCGGCGCAAAGCGAGGGATTTGTGCGGCTACCGGCATTGATCCACCTAATTGACGCGGTGCGCGCGTTGACCGGCTGCGAGCAAGTAACGGTCGCGGGTTCCGCCGCGCTGCTGGCGTGGGATCCGACGCTCGGCGATGCCGATGGACCCCTTGAATTTACCCGCGACGCCGACCTGCTTGTTGTGCCCTCGGACGCACAAGTCGCTGCTATCGTGCATGAAGCGTTGGGTGAAGGCAGCCTGTTTGACGCGTTTCGGCTACCACGTCGATTTGCTGCAACCGAACAGCATTGGGCCGCGGGCGGTTCGCCGCGTTGGCGGCTTAGTTCAACAGGAGTCGCAGATTTTTCTAGACATTTGAGCGGTCACTTGCATCCGTGGCCCGGAATGCGGAATTCCGCGCTGCAACACACCCCGTCCTCGAACGTACACTTCGCGGGTGCCTGGCACTCCTCAGATTCGGTGCAATCGGTCAGCGAACCGGGCAGACACACTTCGTTTTTGAGACTGCAGTTGCCGTACGCCTTGCAATAGCTGCTGGCGCGACAATCGGTGTCGGATCCGGGAACGCATTTTTGACTTTTTGCGGTGCATTTGCCAAGAACAGCGCAAATCTTGGAGCCCGCGCAGTCCTTGTCCGTCGCCGCGGCACACTTGCCGCCTACAACCGTGCATAATCCATCCCGTCGGCAATACGCGTAGCAGGTCGGCGGGCAAGTTGGACATTCGTAGTCAGCGTTCACGCAATCATCCCACGCGCGACAGTCGTCAGATCCAAGCACGCATTTACCGTCGACGTTTGTGCACCGGGCAGAATGTCGACAAATGGACGACATTCTGCAGTCGTCTCGGCTAGCAGCGAAGCAATCCGGCACAACACCGGAACACAGGCCATCATACTTGCAAACGTTGGTAGAGCTGCACGGCACCGCAGGCGAAGTGGCGGCTTCGCAAGCAGTCAGCATGACCAGCGTTAGGTAAGCCAAACACAACCGCAAGCGAGATGTGCCGAACATACCCGCGGACATTTGGCCACAACGGCGAGTAGCTCTGGTTCCGTTCAGTAACATGGGGCGATATTTGCAATGTTTGTAAAAGCAGCAGCTTGGTACGGCTCAAGTTGGGTACCTGGATTCACACCCGTCATCAAATTGGTGGTGTAGCACGGTTTGGTCGTGGCCAAACAGTGGTAAGTCGCGCTTGGTGGATCGCCGCAGAGCGGTTTGAACTGATTGTCACACTCGGCATGATCGAGGCCGGCACGGTGTCCTAGTTCGTGCGCGAGGGTGTCGCCGAGAATGTCCTCGCCTGGAACTGGCGCAACGATCGTCAGTTGGCACCCTCCGCCTATTGCCACGAAAATTGGCGCATTTGGGCCATACATGTCGATCCCTTGATATCCAGGGAGTGCCTCTACAAAAAAAACCAACACTTCTGTACCCTTGGGTGCGAGAAATGTGAGGTTTGCCGCAGCGATGTTGTCGAGAACCTCCTGCGTGCAAGACGGTTGTTGAAACACTGGCAGCGTGTAGCCAATATTTTCATGAATAAATTTCCAGTCGTAGAATTTCCAAGTCGCCTTCCCGATAGAGGCGGCCCCGCCGGCATGCAGAATCGCGCGGGCATCCTGCACGCATCGCACAGCGCGTCTCATCCGCTGGCCCAGACCGTACAATGCTAAGTCACTGAAACCGAGAAGAACACACACTAGGTCTATGCTTTTTGTCGTAAGGATAGTTTGCATTGCCTTTGTACTCAATAACGTCGGCGCAATGCCTGAAGGTGCCAAAGTTGATGCGCCTCCGCTAAATAGCGCCGCAGGCATATCCGGCAAGGAAAAGAGGTCGCGACGCATGCTTCGGTCTCCTGAGACCTGAGGGTGCAAACAGTTCATACCTTGGCGAATGGATTTTGCGCTCATGTTTGTGTCAAACTCCGAGTTTTCATTAGACTTTTTCTACATCGTGGGCAAAATGTCGAATACGACCGCATTTCAAGATTTTGATTTCTGGTGCCAAACGGTCGTTTTTGGTCTGGCAACTCCGTGTTTGTGTTCGGTTTGAGCGCCATCTGGTACGGGCCGCCAAACCGAACTTCGCCAAAATGTTGCCTGATGCAGATTTACAACGAGAGGAAGAGGTGTGTTGCGCATGATTTAATCTGCATAATCAGTTGGTTGATAATCGCACCGTTTGACATCATCCCGAGCACGATGCCGATCCGTCGTTCAAGGAATCACCAGAAGCACACTGATTTGCCACCTCAAGGCCTTGATTTCCGCGCGCAGAGTTCGAATTTCCTCGATGAGATCAATGTTATCGACCATTTGTATCGCATCGACTGCGGAATCCGGCAACAGACTAGGTAAAGCAATTGGAGTTGGTCCGGTCAGAATGATCGGTCCTGGAAAAACATTAAAACTTTGCCCGCCAATGAAGAACGTTCCAACTTCGAGACTTGAAGCCACAATCACCTTGTGTGCATTCAAGCTCGATTTCACGTTCAACTGGTGTGCGTGCAGACTCAAAGCCACGTTCAACTGGTGTGCATTCAACGTGTTGCCGTTCATATTGACGTCGGCCATCATTTCAATGGTGTCGTCCGTCAGAACCAAGTCGGCTGCCATCGCACACCTCGCCCATTCAAAACATTTAGAATAATGCAGCTATTTGCTCGGAACAAGAGTCCTTGTGTCTGCGCTCAGCCAAACGCACCCAAGCATCGTTACATTTGCATTTTGGCTTTAAGACGAGCGATAACCATTTCCGCAGTCGGTTCAAGTTGTTGTCGCGCATCGCGCGCCACGTTTCCAGCGTACTTCGGCGCCGAACCGCTACAACTGGCACAATTGCAGCGACTTTCGTGAACATTTCCGGTCTGCTGGACCCCAAACCCCTTCCCCAAAGCCACCGCCAACGCAGCATGCGGCCGCAAGCCGCCGCGTTTGTTGTCAAACGACGTGATCGGAATCGCGCGGCGCACGACGTCGGCGACATAAATCGAGGCAGCAACCGGCGTCGCGTAGCGACGAACCGTGCCCTCCTGCGTGTAGGCCGTGGTGACGGTCGCCAGAACACCGGAAGCTTGCGCGACGACATTGGCGACGGCGCCGGTGGCACCCCCATAACCGGTGTCGCTGCACGCAAATCCGGCGAAAACATTGATTCGAGGCGACGCAAATCCCACGTCGCTGGCACGCTTGCTGAACCCGCGTAGCTGGTTACCGCAACGCCGCGTACGCCGACATAGTTGCCGCCGACTTGGCCCGGCCTGCCAGCCATTTGGGCCAATGTCGGACAGCCGTCCGCGGCGTTTACCAAACCGACCTGCCACATCGCCCACAATTTTGTTGTACTATCAACGATTTGGATCGTTGCGTTGCGCGTTTTGGGGTCGCCGAGCACCAGAATCGCCGCATTTTGCATGTTCGCACCAGCTTGTGCGTTAAGCGCATCGATCGCCGTGTAAAAGCTATAGACGGCTTCCTGCGCAGCCTGCGCGATTTCCCAAGCCCATGCCGTATCCGCATCAAAATCAGGCACTTCCGCGACATAATCACGGTCAAGCCTGCGCAATTGCGCGGTTTTTAGGGTCGTGCTCAACACCATGCGGTCATCGATTTCGCGGTTCTGATATTCCAGCCAACGCATCACGTCGGCGGCCCGCACCGAACTGCTACCACTTGTCAGTGAAGTGCCGGATATCGTGGCCCAAGGCAACTGGTAGAGGCGGCCATAGGCGCCTGGCCCCGTCGTTGCCTGCACGGCGGTCGTCGCAGCCGCAACCGCCGCCGCGAGCGCTACACCGCGGTGGCCGTCGCCTGGGCCGCGGGCGATTTCCCGCCACGCGTTTTCGACGGCCGCCATGTTGGACGCGACTTCGTCACTTGTGCCGACGGCGAGCGCATCTAGGCCAAATTCCGCCCAGACGGCTTGCTCTAGGTTGTCGGTCGGAAATGCCATGCGTCCAAAGCCACTTGCGTACGACGCCTGAAATCGTGACGCTGCGTCGTCGACGGCTTGTGCCAAAATCGCGTCAGAGAGTACAGGATTAAGTACCACATCTGCCGCGCCCCAGGAGGACGCGGGCGTGCCACCCGTGTCAACGGCACTCATCTTTGGCAAAATCAGCAGAGCGTGGCGCAGTTGCCCGCTCATTTCGTCGCGAAAAGTGTCGTGGATCGCGGCGATAAAGGGCGCAAAAGCGGTCGTCGTTATATCGGTGAGATTAATTGAGATTTCAATGTCGCGCTGGCCGGACATCACCAACTGCGGCACATCGATCGCCGCGGTATCAGTGCCGCCGGAGATCAATTGGCAAGTAACGATGTAACTGCCTGGTTCTTGGTACTTGTGCGTCGCAACCGAGGCGATTGTCGCGGTCAGATTTACGCTACCATCGCCAAAATCCCAGTTCACGCTGCAACCGGTATAATTCGCTCCGGAAGCGTTATTCAAATTTGGAATATAATCAGCAGCATCAAACGTCAACGCGCTGTTGACGAGCGCAAACAAGCGTTGACCTGTGGCAAATCTTGGCCCTTTTGTTGGAAATTTGATGGCCATCGCTACACACCCCTTAGATCACTCTCAATCACGCCCATTTACTGAGCAGCCAGGCAGCAAGATCGACCGTACGCGCGTCTCCGCCAACTGGCAAGCAAGAAAATCAATCTGCAACACCCATGAAAAAATATTTCCACGTCCAGCCACCCGATTTGCGCGGGCACTTGCGCAAATATTTCTTTGTGATACAATGGGATGGGTCGATATCGACTTTCGATTTTCGATTTTCGCCGTTTCGCAACGATCGCGCGTGATCACATCGGCGCTTGTGGGCGCGCGGTCGCCGCCACACAGAGGCAACCATCCGATTACACACACCATTTGGCGTCAAAACGTCAAATCCCTGCCTTCCGCCCGCGCAGCGGTGCGCCCTCCGTAGCGACCGCGCAGCGGAACTCCGCCTTGGCCTCATCCCCTCGCGCAGCGTCCCACTTCCAACAATTCGCGCAGCGAATTGCTTGTGACCGAGACGCAGTTGCGCGTTTCACTATCCCGGAGGACAAAGTCGAAAAATCTTCGCCTTCGCCGCGGAATGACGATTGCGCGACAGCGCAATCGGTCCACCGCGCTATACGTCTTGTAAGCCAAAATCCCTGCCTTTTCATCGCAGATAGCCCTAGACCCCCGCCGCCCGCTTTGCGCCGACTGTCAGAACCCGACCGCGCAAGCGGTCGCAGCGGTTAAGGAGCCGCACGCGGGCACCAAATTCCCGAATAGAAACAAAAGGCGTGGGATTCCAAAGGGGCCGCGCCTCGGGCCCCTTTGGTCGCCGCCAGGCGAACCCGGTTGTAGATAAAGGTGTATTCACTACCGCGCGCCGGTAGGCGCAAAACAATCCTGTGCAATTGGCAGCCGCGCGCAGCGCAAAACCCGCCCGCAGGGCAAAGCCATGTAGCTGCAAGCGAACACCCGCCGGGAGGCCAAGCCCTGCTGGAGGCAAAAGCAGGACCGCTTCGGTCAAAACCCGCCGGGTAGGCGTCGGCAACACTTGCAAAAAAAATCTACGCACTTACACTACTGCCCCTTGCGAAGTCGCATCCTTTGAGCCGCTGTGGCCCAATTGATCGACATCTTAGCGAAAGCAAAACGCTTTCAAATTTAACGCACGCCCCAAAGCTGGTTCCCGCAAAAAAAGCGGCATGCCAGTGCAACCCTCCGTGTTTAATAGCGATCCAAGTCGAATCGCCATTGAATGCACTGCGGGGCGGAGGTTGAACGGAGTTTACCCAATGAGCACAACGATCAAAGAAATGTTAGAAGCTGGCGCCCATTACGGTCACCAGACGCGGCGCTGGAACCCGAAAATGAAGCCGTACATCTACGGCGCGCGCAACGGCATTTACATCATCAATCTGGGCAAGACCGCCAAATTGCTGCGCGATGCGGTCAATTTCCTGTCGCGCACCACGCAAGCCGGTAAGCAGGTGCTGTTTGTAGCGACCAAGCGTCAGGCCCGCGATATCGTTCGCGAAGAAGCCGGTCGCGCCAAAATGCCCGTGGTCGCGCACCGTTGGCTCGGCGGCACGCTGACCAATTTCCGCACGGTCAAGACGTCGATTGAAAAGCTCAGTGAAATCGAACGCATGATGTCGCCCGAAATGGCCCATCGCCTGCCGAAGAAAGAACTGAGCAAGCTGTCCAAGGATCACGCGAAGTTGCTGCGCAATCTCGGCGGCTTGCGCACGATGCCGGCCATGCCGGGTGCGTTGTTCGTGGTCGATCCGACTGAGGAGCACATCGCGATTGCCGAAGCGCGTCGCCTTGGGATTCCAGTGGTTGGCCTGTGCGACACCAATGCCGATCCGGATTTGGTCGATTACATCATTCCGGCCAACGACGATGCCATGCGTTCGATTCGGCTGTTTGTTTCGACAGCGGCCGATGCTTGCATCACCGGGGCGGCGCTTTCGCGCAGCAATTTTGGCGGCGATGGCGCGTTTGAGTCTACGGGCAGCACCGGCGCGGCGCCAAACGTTGAAAGCGTTGAAGTCATTCGCAAACCACGGCACACCGATGTTGTCGTTGAAGCGGACCTCGGCGATGACGCAGCGGACGATGACGTCGGCGGCGACGACGAAGAAGCGTAAATTCCAGTTCCAAACGCAGTGTTAACTTTTGCACCGTCTTCACGGTGTGCCTGTTGAGAATGACGCAAAAATATTGAAAATGAGGCAAAAACCATGAGTACTGTTATTACAGCCCAAATGATCAAGGGCTTGCGTGAGATCACCGGCGCCCCGATGGGCGACTGCAAGAAGGCTTTGACGGAAAGCGACGGCGATGAAGCCAAAGCCCTAGAATTCTTGCAAAAGAAGTCCTTGGCGTCAGCGCAGAAAAAGTCGGGGCGCACGGCCGTTGAAGGGCGCGTGGGTTCCTATGTGCATCACGACGGCAAAACTGGCGTGCTGATTGAGGTCAACTGCGAATCCGATTTTGTGGCCAAGACCGCGGAATTTGATGAAATCGTGCGCAGCCTGTGCCTGCAGATCGCGGCGATGTCGCCGAAGTACGTCAAAAAGGAAGAGATTCCCGCTGACGTGCTGGACCACCAGCGCCAGATTTATGAAGCGCAAGTGCGCGAAATGGGCAAGCCGGAAAACCTGGTGCCGCGCATTGCCGAAGGCAAAATGACCGCGTGGTATGGCGACATTTGCTTGCTCGATCAAGCGTTTGTCAAAGACGAGAAGGGCTTGGCTGTCGGCAAATGGTTGGCCGAACGCGTCGGCAAAACCGGCGAAAATATCGTGGTTCGGCGCTTTGTGCGCTTTGAACTCGGCGAAGGGATGGAAAAGAAGGCCGACGATTTTGTCGCCGAAGTCGCGCGGATGACGGCGGAAGCGTAAGCGATCTGCCCAGCTTGCTGCCGATTGACGACCAATACACTGAGGAAAAATGCCCAAAAATCGCATAAAACCAGTGTACAAGCGGATCTTGCTCAAACTGAGCGGTGAAGCGTTGGCCAATGAAAAAGGCTACGGCATCGACCCAGAAACGCTCGACGCGATCGCCGGAGAATGCAAAGCCGTTCACGACATGGGCGTGCAACTGGCCATTGTCATTGGCGGCGGCAACATTTTTCGCGGTGTGGCGGGCGCGTCGGCGGGGATGGATCGCGCCAGCGCCGATTACATGGGCATGCTGGCTACGGTTATGAATTGCTTGGCGGTTCAAGACGCTTTGGAGGCCATGGGCGTGCAGACGCGGGTGCAAAGCGCGATCGCGATGCAGCAAATTGCAGAGCCTTATATTCGGCGCAAGGCGATTCGGCATTTAGAAAAGGGCCGTGTGGTGATTTTTGCCGCCGGTACCGGCAATCCGTATTTCACGACCGACACCACAGCTGCCTTGCGAGCTGCTGAAATCGGTGCCGAAATCGTGCTTAAAGCCACCAAAGTCGACGGCGTGTACGATGCCGATCCAAAGAAAGTGCCGACCGCCGTCAAGTTTGAACAATTGACCCACCACGATGCCCTGTCGCGACGTCTGCATGTCATGGATGCGACAGCGCTTTCTCTGTGCATGGACAATCAGTTGCCAATCATCGTGTTTGATTTGCACAACAGCGGCAATGTGCTGCGCATTTGTGCAGGTGAAAAAGTCGGCACGCTGGTCAGTGTGGAAGTACCGGTGACGTAGAGACAAATGTTCGAATTGCCCGCGACCAACCAAAGGATCAGCCGATGGAACAGGAAATTTACGACGAACTGGCGGTGCGGCTAAGTGCCACGATCGACGCTTTTCGCCGTGAAGCGAACAAGTTGCGCACGGGACGCGCCAACACCGGCTTGCTCGATGGCGTACGCGTCGACTACTACGGCAATGAATCGCCCGTTGCCCAAATCGCCACGCTGAGCGTCATCGATGCGCGAATGTTGCAGGTCAAACCATGGGAGCGCAACATGTGCCCTGCGATTGAAAAGGCGATTTTGGCGGCTAATCTCGGCCTGACGCCGTCCAACCGCGGCGACGTGGTGTTGGTGCCGGTGCCGGCGCCGACAGGCGATCGCCGCCGCGAGATGGTCAAATTGCTCAAAGGTTTGATGGAAGAAGCCAAGATCGGCACCCGCAACGCCCGCCGCGACGCCAATGACATGATCGAGATGATCGAGGACATGCCCGAAGACGACGTACACAAAGCCAAGAAGAAAGTGCAGGATATTGTCGATGCGTCGATCAAACGCATTGATCAATTGGTCGTTGATAAAGAGACCGAAATTTTGGAAGTATAGGATCTATTGGGTGTTCGCTTCGGCTCGCATGGCCGCGCATTGCCCAGCCCAAAACGTCCAATCACCCATACCGGACGCTTTCAAGTGCGCCGCCGCAAAACTGTGCCCTTTGCGCATGGCGCGGCATAATGTTGCAAGTCCGCTCGATCCAAAAAGATCCATCCAGAGTGCAAACAAGATCGCTGCATGCCGATAGACGGCGTCGCCGTGTTGCGCAACGAGTTCCTCATCGGCATCGGCCAGCAGGTCGAGTTGCGGATGCGCGCCGAGTTCGCGGCGCCAGCGCGCATCGGGCGACCCTTCGGCGACAAGCGTGGCCATACCTTCACGAAACCACGTGGGAAAATAGGGCATCGTCTTGGCATCATCGGCACTGGCGCGCTGAAACAAGAGCACGTGGGCAAGCTCGTGCAACAGCAATTCCTCAAGTGAATTAGGCGCATACACGCCGACCCACAACTTTGGCTGCAAAATCACCACGCTGTCCAACGTCGCGACGCCACGCAGTGAGTTGTGCCACGGCTGCGACTGGTCGACCGACAAATTGTTGCGATCATCAGTAGTTGTCAAATGCACCGGCCGTGAGAATTTGCCCCAGCGCGCCAAAGTAGCGGCGATGCCGTCTAACTGCCGCTCCAGAACGGCGCGCACGGCGGGATCCAGCGTTGGATCGGTGCGCAGATCGAGCGCTGCTTGGTTGCTTGGCCACTGCATAGTATCTGTTCCCCATGCGCGAAATTGCGCGTTCCGTCGCGGCAATTTTCATGCTAACATGCCTACGAGGTGCGGCAAGTGGCAGCGCATCAGGCAAGAACCGGAGTTGGCATGACCCACACTTACACCGCGCCGCGGCTTTACCGCACGCCGAGCGATGGTCATTTTCCCGATCAGCCTCCCGATCGATCGTGCCCGCGCATCGGCATGACGTTGGGCGATGCGGCGGGGATTGGCCCTGAGGTGTTGTTGCAAGGCCTATTGCACACCCACCTGCATGAGCGCATGTCCGTTGATATTTTTGTCGCGGCGGAATTGCAGCGTTGGCTGCGGTCGGCGTGTGAGCGCTTCGGTTTGGCGCGTTCGGAGCCAGAAGTTGCCGGCGCCCGCCTCAACATCGTGCCAGTTGCGGGCGGGACCGAAGGGGCAACTTCTCCGCAACCCGGTAATTCTACAGAACAAAGTCGCAATCAGGCGTTTCGTGCGCTGGAAGCGATGGCGACCGCGGCGAACAACGGTTTGCTCGACGCCATGGTGACGGGCCCCGTGCCCAAGGGCATTTTTGATCACTTGGATCCGCGGCCTCCCGGCCAGACCGAATACTTGGCGGGCCAACTCGGGGCCAAGCGCTATGCGATGATGCTCGCTGGCCCGCGCTTGCGCGTGGTGCCGGTCACGACGCACATTGCGCTGCGCGATGTAGCCAAACTTCTGACAACAGAAGATATTGTTCGCTGCGGCTTGGCTGCCGTCGATGGGCTGGTGCGCTGGCTGGATATCGCGTCGCCGCGGCTGGCGGTGTGTGGGCTCAACCCGCATGCGGGTGAAGGCGGGCGTTTGGGCGATGAAGAAGAGCGGATTATCATGCCGGCAATCCAGCAATTGCGCGCCATGGGTATCGATATCGACGGGCCGATGGTCGCCGATTCGGTGTTTTACCGCGCGATGACCGGGCGCTTTGACGCCGTGCTTTGCATGTATCACGATCAGGCCTTGGGGCCGCTCAAGACGGTGCATTTCCACGACGGCTACAATTTGACCTGTGGTTTGCCGGTGCCGCGGATCTCACCGGATCACGGCACGGCCTACGACATCGCCGGAAAAGGCGTTGCCGATCCGGGTAGTATGGTGCAGGCGTTGCAACGGGCCGAGCGCATGGCGGCGCTCACTTGGAATACGGGGGGCAATCGACATGTCGAATAAATACAGAGATATTCAAAGCACATCGGGCGTTGCGCAGGCATCGCTGGGGTGGAAAACGGTTGGCATTTTAGCCACGTGCATCGGTTTGGCGTTTGCGCTGAACAGTTGCAACAAAGACGATCAAAAGCCGCAACCCGGGGCCAAGGTCGCCGATCAGGACAAGCAACACCACGCTGCTGGGCCGCAAGCTGCTGAAAAGCGGGTTGAATCTGTAGCTGCCGAACTGGTGACATCGCTCGATGCCGAATACCAAATTGAATTGGCCCGCTCAACCGCTGGTGAGAGCGTCGCGCTACCTTGGCGCGAAGCGACAGCAACCGTTGTTGCGGCGCCGCGCAAACCGGGTGATGAAGATCGTTTGGGAGGAGCGCCGCGTGAAGGCGTGCAAAATACAGGTAAACCGGATCAGCCGGGCGCACCGCAAGGCGCGGATGACAAAAATGGCGCGGCAAAGAACGGCGCGGACAAGAACAGTCCCGTTCAAGTCGGCGGACCACCGGCAAAACGCGAGCCGCGCCAATGGCTTGCCACCACTGTGCTGGTCGGCAGAACCAACGTTTACCTCGATGGCAAGGCCATCGGTCCGGTGCGTTGCCACGCGGACGCTGGCTTGTGCGACGCAACCGCACTGCGGGCGTCAACCGGCAAACAAGCTTTTGACTTTGATCCTGCGCAGATGGCGGGTGATCAGTACAAGCCGCTGGCCGACGCGGGCGCTGCGCTGCGCGGCAAAACCGTTTGGCTTTTGGTCGATAGGCGGATCAGTTTTTCGGCGGTCGACGCCGCGCGCAAAACGTTGAGCGCCAACGGCGCGACGCCGGTGCTGGCGGTTGCATCCTATGGTGGCGATCTAGTTCGGCTTTTGCCAGACGCCGTGCTACCGCCGGTGGGTCCCGCGGTTGGGGCAACGACAACCGCTGACGAATCAAAAGCTTCGGCGGGTGAGGCGCCTGACGACCTGACCGCTGTGATTGTGCACGTCACTGAGCACGGCTTGAGTTTGGAACTTCAGCGCAGGGGCGGGGAGCCCATGACTCCAGAACTGCTGGGCAATGTGCTGGAAACTCTGTCCGCGTGGGCGCTAAAATTGCGCGGGGCGATGCCGTCGGTTGGCGCAGCGAGCGTGGCGATCGAAGCGTTGGCGCCGTTTGAAGAAGTCGTGCGCGCGGTCGACGGTCTGCGCGATACGTGTGCCGCCGTGGCCAAGGGCACGCCGTGCCACGACCGGCGTGGCCTGTATCGTCCGATCGAATTGGTTCTGCAAGCCGCTGAAGAAAAAGGCAAACCCGGCGCTGAAGGCAAAGCTGACGCACCGGCATTGCTGCTGGACGTACCCGCAGGCGGTGTCGCGCTGCACTTTGAAAATCCCGCGGCAGGTGGGATGCATTTGACCGACGACGCGGCGCCGGCGGCCAATGCCGGACGCGCACAGGAAGAACGCCGCGGCGGCGGTTTGGGTCTGGGGCGCATAGGCGGCGTCGGCGGTTCGCGGCCTCCTGCCGGTCAGGCGCCTTGAGCGCGGGCGCTACGGCACCGGTCTTAGAAATCAAACACTTGCAGGTAACTTTTCGCTCCGACGACGGCGACGTGCCTGCGGTGGAGGATGTGTCGTTTTGCGTGCACCACGGCCAAACCCTCTGTATTGTTGGTGAAAGCGGCAGTGGCAAGACCGTGTCCGCCTTGGCCGCCATGGGTTTGCACGACAAAAGCCAAACGCGGGTGACAGCGGCACTGCTGGCGTTGCACGGCGAGAACCTGCTGAGTCTGGCCGAAAGCAAGCTGCGCCAATTGCGCGGCAACCGCATGGCGATGATCTTTCAGGATCCCATGACGGCGCTCAATCCGTATTTGACCATCGGGGCGCAACTGGCTGAAGTTCTGATTCTGCATCAAAATATTTCGCGCAAACGCGCAGATGAGCTGAGCACGCAGATGTTGACCGATGTCGGCATCCCAGCGGCCAAGCAGAGGCTTGCGGCATATCCGCATGAATTATCAGGAGGAATGCGCCAGCGCGTCGTGATCGCCATGGCGCAGCTGTGCAAGCCGGACCTGATTTTTGCCGACGAACCGACAACGGCGCTGGACGTGACGATTCAGGCTCAAGTTCTGCAATTACTTAAAACCATTCAGAAATACCGCGGAACGGCGCTGGTATTCATCACCCACGATTTGGCGATTGTGGCCAACATGGCCGATCACGTGCTGGTGATGTACGGCGGCATGGTGATGGAACAAGCCAATGCCACAACGCTTTTTCGCGATCCGCAGCACCCCTACACGGTCGGTTTGCTCGGCAGTTTGCCCTCGGCCCAAAAGCGCGGCGGGCGACTGTTTGCGATTGCCGGCATGCCGCCGCTGCCACAAAATCGGCCAAAAGGCTGCGTCTTTGCACCGCGTTGTCCGCTCGCCGATCAGCGCTGCGTCGCCGAACGCCCGCCGTTGCTGCCAGTTGCGCCAGAAAGCGACCATTTGACCCGCTGTTTTCGCGCCGCCGAAGTGCCGGCGTGGGCGGCGGCACAACGCGCGCAGCGCGGTGAAGTGCACGCTGGCGGAGCCGCGCATGCCTGAGATTTTGGCGGAAATCCGCGATTTAAAGGTGCATTTTCCTGTGCGCAGCCGCAGTATTTTGCGCGGCGAAGCGCAAGTCGTCCGCGCGGTCGATGGCGTTTCTCTCCGGCTCGCCCGCGGTCAAGTCCTTGGATTAGTAGGTGAATCTGGCTCCGGCAAGTCGACCATCGGCCGGGCGCTTTTGCGCCTTGCTCCCATCACCTCGGGCCAGATTTCCTTTGGCGGCAGCGACATCACGCACCTCAACACCAAGCAATTGCTGCCCTTTCGCCGCCAAATGCAGATTGTGTTCCAGGATCCGGATGCCTCGCTCAACCCGCGGATGCGCGCAGGCGATTGCGTGGCCGAACCGCTGCAAGTGCACTTCAAGCTGTCGCCGAAACAAATCGAGCAAAAAGTCTGCGAACTTTTTGAACAAATGGGCCTAGCTCCTGAACTGCGCCAGCGCTATCCGCACGAATTCTCCGGCGGCCAGCGGCAACGCATTGGCCTCGCGCGCGCGCTCGCGACCGACCCGCAGTTGTTGGTCTTGGACGAACCGATTTCGGCGCTCGACGTATCGATTCAAGCACAAGTTCTCAATTTGCTAAGCGATCTGCGCACACAGCGCAACCTGACTTACTTGTTCATCGCCCACGATTTGGCAGCCGTCGCCCATCTGAGCGACGTAGTGGCGGTGTTGTACTTGGGCAAAATCGTAGAAATGGGCCCAGCCGAACAGGTCCTGACCGATCCACAACACCCGTACACGCAAGCCCTTTTGGCCAGCGTGCCGCTGGCCGATCCTGTGCTGGCCCGTCAAAGAGGCCTGGCTGTGTTGAGTGGCGAAATTCCCAGCCCGTTGAATCCACCCACCGGCTGCGCCTTTCATCCGCGCTGTGCGCGGGCTGTGGACGAGTGCAAAGGCACGACGCCGGCGCTGCGATCGCTTGCCAATGCTCCGCAAGTCCAAGCGGCTTGTTTGCGGTTGGCGACGGTTGCGTTGGATTCAGCGGTGTAGGATAGGCAATATAGGCAGTCAATCTCGTAAATTGCCCAGTCCGTTCGATCTACCTTGCACGTCGATCCCTGCCACGCTACACTGAATTCGGCGCAGTTTTGCGCTTTGAGTTGCGCATGAGCGCCAGGCAATTTCCAGCCAACATCGCGCAACCGTTGCAAGAATTGGTGACTCGCCTTGGCCGTCACTACGGCGAGCGGTTGCGATGCGTGTCGCTGTACGGTTCCATGGCGCGCAGGACCCAACGGGCCGACTCCGACATCGACGTGTTGGTCGTGCTGGACTGCATCAACTCGCTGGGCGATCGGTTGAAAGCCATTGGAATTGCATCAGATATCAACGTCGAACTCGAGGTGCTGATTGAATTGCAGGTGCTGAGCCAAGCCGAACTCGACTTCTTACGTCAAACGGAAACGCTGCTGGCGCGCAACTTGGACCGCGACGGAATTACGTTGTATCGCGATGGGATAGCATGACTGAAGCCAACCAAACCCTGCACATCGACGCCGAGCTAAGCAAAGCGCGTGGCTCATGGGCGGCTGCAAGCGCGCTTTTGGGCTTGGGTCTGTACGACGAGGCCATAAGTTCAATGTATTACGCGATCTACCACCAAGCGTGTGCGGCATTGCTGCTGCAAGGCGTTGAAGCAGAGTCTCACCGCGGGCTGCAGAGTTTGGTCGCACTGCACTTGGTTAAATCGGGGCTGGTCGAACCTGCGTGCAGCCGGCTGCTCGCGGAAATGTATAGTTTGCGCAACCAGGCCGACTACAATCGCCATTTTCACTTGGATGCTGCGGGAGCGAACGAAGAAGTCGCGCGCGGCGTTCGTTTGGCCGCTGCTTTCGACAACTACTTGTTAGCGCAGGGTTGCGGCGTTTTGGGGCCTTTGCCTCGCGGATTTGCGGAAGTTGGATAGTTGTGTAGGGGCGGGTGGTGCGGGCCCTTTTTCGGACGCGGGCGCGGCTGCAGTTTCCTATCACCGTCGATCCGAATTTGGCGCAATGGGTATTAGATACGGAAATTGTCTGTAAATAATCACTTTTTTGCGTGGGTGCCCGCGAAATAGCAGTTCCAGCAAAGCGGTTAACGCCGCTTTCCGACACTACAACTCCAACGCCGCGGCCACTTGCCACGGCACCGACAAACCGCGTCCGGAGAGCGCGGCCTGCCAAAACCAAGCCGTGTCGAGCGGCACCTGTGTCGCAATTTGCAACAGACGCTGCGCCAATTCCTCATCGTCGTATTTTTCTCCGTCTGCAGCGGCGCAATCCGGCGCAACTGCCGAATACCTGTAGGGATACCGTGCAAGTTGCCCAAAATGAGCACCGGTGGCACCACACGTTGTGTCTGCCAACCGGCTGCTGCTTCAAGCGAAGCGAGAATGCCTTCGAAATGTGGGCGCAAATCCTGCAGGACGTGGTCGCCATCGGCGCTGAAGCGGTGGCCCGCGTCCATCGCCGCCGCCGTGCCACCGACCAAAACCGTCCCCAGCACAGGCAGTGGCAAGTGGCGTTCCGCTGAAAGCAACCGTTCCCAATCGGCATTGAGTTCAAGCATTTGGCGATCTTAGCGGTCAGGCGGTTGGTTGTCTAGTGTTTTTGGTTGTCGTTGCTGGTCCGACGACCACGCCGCCGCATAGCGGGATCCGCTTTGCGCTTCAACCCAAAGCGGCCGCGCGCGACGTCGGGCGTCAGCCCCGTCGCGCCTTGCAGCCGCGAAGCGGGAATTCAACGCGATGTTGCGCCTTTAGGCGCAACGAGCTCGTACCGGTTGCCCAAGGAAGGGGAGTGCAGAGGGGAAACCTCAGCGGCTAAGCACGGAATCAAAGAGCTGTGGTTTCCCCTTTGCATCCAGCGCGATAGCGCGCAATCGGCACCAGCAGGTGCCGCCCGTCCACGCTTCAGCGTGCTGGGCCGCGCGCAGCGCAAAAAAAAACCGCCGAAGGCGTGCCGCGCGCAGCGCAAAAAAAGATGACGGCAACTGAAGTTGCCGCGGGCGGGCACGGAGACCCGCCCCTACCCAGATCAAGGGGTTACGCGCGTCAGCGCAGCCACCCGCAGGGCAAAAGTAACAAGCAGCCTTAGGCAGAGCCACGCGCGGGGCAAAAGCGCTAATCCTCGCCAGGATTCGCCTCTAGCGGCCTGCCCAACCGCCAGCGCCCAGCGCGCTCTTCCCCCATCACCACCCGCACGTCGGCGCTGCCCGGCACCAACTTGGCGTGGTCCGTCACTTCAATCTGCACGCGATACTGGCGCTCCAGATCCCGCAAAGCACCGGCCAACTGGTCGTTGAGAATCGCCGCCACGCGGGCCGGTACTTGAACCCGAAAAATCGCCGTTTGCCCTTGATCCGCCGCAATGGCGGTGCGCAGGCGGCCAATGGCCTCAATGGCCAAGTCGGCAGAACTGCGCACATAACCGCGGCCCTTGCAGGTGGGACAGGTTTCGGTCAAGCGGTCGTAGATGCTTTCACGTACGCGCTTGCGCGTGAGTTGCACCGTGCCAAATTCATTGATCTTGCCCACGCGCACCCGCGCGCGGTCGCGGGCGAGCTCAGCTTCGAACATCGCCTCCAACGCGCGTCGATCTTCTGCGCGGGCCATGTCGACAAAATCGACCACGACAAGGCCGCCGATGTTGCGCAAGCGCAGCTGTTGGGCCACGGCCAACGCCGCCTCCAAATTGAGGGCCAGCAGCGCTTGAGCCAAACTCTCTTGGCCCACTTGGCGACTGGAATTGACATCGATGACCGTCATGGCTTCGGTGCGTGAAATCACCAGTTCCCCGCCCGACTTGAGGCGAACACGCGGCTCCGTTGCATCGCGAATTTGCCCGTCCAAACCATGGGCTTCAAACAGCGAAGTCGCCGCTTGATGCAGACAGACCAAAGGCCGCGCTTCGGGATGAAAGCGTTTGACAAAAGTCTCAATCCGGCTGATTTCATTTGGATCATCGATCCAAACGGCGGTGGTCTGGCTGCTCACCATGTCGCGCAAGGCCCGCAGCACCAGATCCAAATCGTCGTAGATGAAGCTTGGCCCCGTCGCGGCGTCAAAACGGGCCAAAATGTCTCGCCACAACTCGCGCAAAAGCCGCAGATCTTCTTGCAATTCGGCCTGCGTCGCGCCGTCGCCGACCGTGCGCACAATCGCGCCGCACCCCGCGGGCGCCCAAGCGCTCACAATAGCCAAAAGCCGTTCTCGTTCACCGGCATCGGCGATCATTTTCGAAACGCCGTGGTGCGGATCGCGCGTCAAGAGCACAACGTTGCGGCCGGGCAATGAGATATACATCGTCACCCGCGGCCCTTTTTTCGCCACGGGTTCGCGCACCACCTGCACCATCACCTGCTGGCCTTGCTGCAGCAACTGCGTGATAGATTTGTGAACACGTTTAGCTACTTGGCCGTCGTCATCGGGCTGGCTGAGCATTTCCTGCACGCCCGGCAACCAAACGTCCGAGGCGTGCAAAAGCGCCATCTTGTCCAAACCGATGTCGACAAATGCCGCATCCATGCTGGGAATCACGCGGCTAATCCGCCCGCGGTAGATATTGCCGGACAAGCCGCGCCCAGCCGTGCGCTCGACTTGCAGTTCCGCCAGCGCCGGACCGTGGGCCAGCGCCACCCGCGTCTCCTGCCCAGAACAATGAATGTAAAGCTGTTCTTGGGCTGCGTGCGGCGGATCTTGCGCGATCGCGACCGGTTTGCGCCGCGGCTGATCTGGATCGCGTTGCATGTCAGTGGATCACAACGTCAAACGATCCGTCGATCAGGTACAACTTGGCTGTTCCATTGGTCAATTCGCCGCTAAACGTGCCCTTGGCCTTGCCCCCTGCGGTTTGATCGCCAAATTCGGTGACGGTGATCGTGTAGCTTTTGGGCACATAGGCAAACGTGCCGCCCGTGGACGTGCCATCGCCCAGGTACACCCCAAAATGCACTGGATCTTTTTGGTTGTAGGCCCCAGAAAAAGTATTGGTCTGCAGTTCCTCAATCGGGCCGATCATGAGTTCCAAGGTGTTGACGCCCGCGTTGCCGTCCAATTGCAGCGCTTGCAGACTGCCGCTGTACCCCGCGCTGGCGTTTTCAAATTCGGTCGCCGGTGTCTTGTCGACATTGGTCGGCGTGGTAGAGACAGTGACTTTGAGGTGATCTTTTTGTTCCAATACGATTTCGGCAGTGGTGAAGTCTAAGAAACCTTTGCCATCTTTGCTGGTGGTGACCTGGCCATTGTCGCCGGTGGTCCCGTCGCCGCCGGCGTCGGGTACGTCGGTTTTCACCAACGCATGGCAGACGCCCGCGTAGCAGCCCTGTCCTGGCGCACAACCCTGATCGACCCAAGCTTTGCCATCAACATCACAGACTTGCGCTGTCGTCGTGTCTCCTGGCTTGCACTGCGCGGTCGTCGGCGTGCAGATCTTGGCCGTGCAGGCGATCTTGGCCTCGTCGCAAAACTCATTGCCTTGACACTTCTCCTCGCTCCACTTGCCCGCCACGCAGGTCAGCACGCCGTGCCAGCCGCATTTCTTGTCGGCCGCCGTGCATCCGGTCTTGGCCACGCAATCGCCGCTTAAACATTGCTGATCTTTGGCGCAGGTTTGAACAGATTTGGCGTCGCCGGTCTCCGTGCAGACGTCAACTTTGCCGTCGCTGTTGCATTTGCGGCTGCCCTTTTCACAAACAGTATCATTGCATTGCGCGTTGCCGCACACCTTGCTCGCGCCGCAGGGCACCAACGAATAGGCCTTGCCGCCGTTGATGCACTTGGCCACGATGTTGCCGACGCAAATCGCCGACGGTTCGGTGCAAAATGTGTCGACCGGATCGGTGTTGACCGGTGTGGGTGTCGCGCCGCAAGAAAGCAGCCACAAGCCCGCGCAACAAACCCAAAGATTCGATTTCATGCGGCATCCTCAAACAATGGGTGCCCAACAGCCATCTTGGCCGAGCGGCGTTCACCAAGCGTTGTACCCAAAAAGCCTGAGTGAACGCAACCGCAACCGCCCAAGGTCGCGGGATCAGTGGTGTCCGCCGCCGACCATGATCTCGCGCGGCTTGTTCGGCCCGCGCGACGGTCCGACGATGCCGCGGGCTTCCATGGTGTCGATCATGCGCGCCGAACGGCCGTAGCCGATGCCGAGTTTGCGCTGCAAGAAGCTCACAGATGCTTGATTTGCTTCAATAACGGTTTGCACGGCTTCGTCGTAAAGGGGGTCCAGTTCGCTGTCGTCAGATTCAATCGTCGCGCCTTCCACGTCGGGGTCGCGCAGGATGTCCATGTCGTACTTCGGTGCCCCTTGGTCCTTCCAATGCTTAGCAAGATCAACGACTTCTTCGTCAGTAATCCAAGTGCCGTGGCAACGGCGCAAGTGCCCTTCACCGGGCGGCACAAACAGCATATCGCCCTTGCCGAGCAGCGTTTCGGCACCGGTGCTGTTGAGCACCACTTTGGAATCCATGGCCGAAGCGACCTGAAAACTCACGCGCGTCGGAAAATTCGCTTTGATCATACCGGTTATCACGTCGACCGACGGCCGTTGCGTCGCCAAGATCACGTGAATGCCAGCGGCGCGGGCCTTCTGGGCCAAACGCGCGACGGGTACTTCCACTTCCTTGCCTGCCGCCATGATGAGATCGGCGAACTCGTCGATCACAATGACGATGTACGGCATGTCGCCGGGCATTTCAATGACTTCGTCAGACGGCAAACCTTCCATATCCGGACGCATGGCCAACGCTTTGCGACGCTGAGCCGCGGCACGCAGTTCCGGCAACTTGGCCTTATACCCAGCGAGATTGCGCACTTCCACCGCGGCCAAAATGCGATACCGCCGATCCATTTCCTGCACTGCCCACTTCAGCGCCAATTCGGCCTTGCGCGGCTCATCGATGACCGGCAACAGCAAGTGCGGAATCCCTTCATACACAGACAGTTCCAGAATTTTTGGATCGATCAGGATGAACTTCACTTCCTCCGGCGTGGCGCGAAACAGAATTGAAGAAATAAAGCTGTTGATGCCCACGGACTTGCCTGTACCCGTGGCGCCCGCCACCAGCAAGTGCGGCGCGCGCGTGAGGTCGGTGCAAATGGGCCGACCTTCAATGTCTTTGCCCAAGATGAGCGTCAACAGCGAGGGGCTGTCGCGAAAACTGGGATGATCGACAACTTCCCGAAAATACACCATTTGGCGCTGTTTATTCGGCACTTCGATGCCCACCACGTCGCGGCCCGGAATCGGCGCCACAACGCGTACGCGCAAAGCGGACAAAGACATTGTGAGATCATCGCGCAAATTCACGATTTTGCTGATCTTAATCCCAGGCGCTGGGCGGTATTCGTAAGTCGTCACCACTGGACCGGGACGGATGTCGGTCACTTCACCCAATATGTTAAAATCAGCCAGTTTTTGCTCCAAAACCGTCGCATTTTCCCGCAGCACGCCATTGTCGCAATTGAGCACGCGCGCCGGCGGCTCCTGGACAATGGTCGACGGCGGCAGAATCCAGCGCTTGCCATCGATGCCAAAATCGCCCTGAATGCCTTCAGTTGGCGCGGGCAGCGGTGCGTTGCGCAGGGCTTCGGTTTCCACAATGCGCGGCCCGGCGTGGCTGGCGGCGGCTTGTTGCAAACGCTCGAGCGCGTCCCCAGGTAGCGGAGGCGGCAGGGCGTCGAGCGGCATATCGGAGGCCAAAGGCGCCAAATGCAGTGCATCTTCGGGTAGTTCGTCCAAATCTTCGAATCGTACGGACGGCGTTGCCCGCGTCACTTCGGTATCGCTCCGACGCCGCAGTTCCTCGCGGATTTCCGATTCCGTTTTGGCCAGTTGGGTCTCAAGCGGCGACAGGACTGCTTGGCGCGGAAATTCCACGATCGGCATGGCCGACGTAGGCATCGTCGAAACATCCTGATCCGGCAAGCGAATGCGCACGGATTCGACTTCGCGCGCGCGCCGCACGCCTGTCGGAATCTGCAAACTCGGCGGGGCCATCGGCTCGCCGCGCGGAAAATCGGCGAACTGGCCGCTGAGCGCCGCCGGAGAAGCGGGGGGCGCACTGGCCGAAGCCACAGATAACATGGGCGAAATGGGCGGTACTGGCCGCACGGCGGTCTTGGGAAGTGGCGGCTCACTGTCCTTGGGGTTGGGCACCGGGCCGCCCACTTGCTGCTCAAACAACGCGTTGAGCTGGGCGACGGTGAACTCGACGTCTTTGTCTTGGGCTGCAGCAGCGGCCACGGCGGCATCGCTGTATTCCGGATCGGCCAGCAATTCCGCTTTCATTTGCTGTTTGCGCTTGAAGCTCGGAATCGCTGAGCGCAGGTTTGCGCCCAAATGACTCAAGCTGTCGCGCGCGACATCTGCACTGCTATTGGCCACTTGGGTCACGACCGGTGCGGCCCGGCCCGTAAACCACGCCATCGCGGCGCCGACAAGCGATCGGCCTGTGACGGCTGCGAGCGACGCGGCCAGCACGATCGAAGCCAGCAGCGAAGTGCCGATGGTTGAAAGCAAGGCTTTGAGCAATACGGCCACGGCGCCGGGCATGATGCCCGCGGCGTCTTTGGCAAAGGGCCGATAACCGACTTTGTGCGCGTAAAGATGCAGCAAAACCAACAGCGACAGCGAAGCGAAAAACACGCCGGCCATCTGCCGCGGCTTGGGCGAGCGCAAACGCCCCGTCAGCGTCCCAGCCGCGAGTAGCAAAATCAAAGCACAAAGACCAAAAGCGCCCAAGCCCAAGGCTTGCAGCAGCAGATCGGCAATCCGCGCGCCCACTGGGCCGATCGCGTTGCGCAGAGAGTCGCTGCCTTGGCGCCCGGCTTGGATGATCTCCATGTCGTGTGGCGCGTAAGTCGCTAATGCTGCGGCGATTGCTAGGCCTGCAAACAGCAGCACCAAACCTATCATCTCCGCGCGCAAATCGTGGCGTTTGCCGACGCCGCGTTTGAGATCGGTGGAAGCATCAAAATCCTGCGTCGCCATGTTGCTTTGCGCGTCTGCCATTTTGCACCTGAAAGCCGAGGTTCGTCGTTGCGCAATGCGCGCATTTGAGCCGAAGCTAGCATGGCTTAGCCGACTGGCCAGAAAATCGTCCGCCGCAGGCGAAAAAGGGGCCATTTTGACCACAATTGGCAGGACTGCCTGACAACTGCCCCGCACAACGTGATGATGCTACGACGGAAACGTCGATAATCTGCCGTCTACGGATTTGGGATGCTCACAATGGCTGAATGTTTGGGCCGCCGGCGCCGTTTTGAATTTGCGTGTGCAGCGGCGATACTGCGCGTCACAGCGCGGCAGGCTCTCCTTCGTCTGGGCGCTAAAGAGGAAATGTATTATGAAATATTCGATGGTTACAGGGCTGTTGCTGTGCTTGGCGTTTGAGCTGACGGCCGTGGACGCAGCGGCCAAAAGCAAAAAGGCCGCAAAGGCGGCCGCCGCCAAGAAAGACGACACGGCAGCGGCAAAAAGTGGCGCCGACAAAGCGCCAAAACCAGAAGAGAAAGCCGCCGATAAACCGACAGAAACGGCGCCGGTCGCGACAACAGATCCGGACAAGATGTCGGCGCAACAAATCGCCGATGCCGTGCAGAATTTTTATGAAAAGCATCCGGGATTTGAAGCGAATTTCACACAAGTGGTCAAAAAGAAAGGCTTAAGTCAAGGAATCACCCGCCAAGGTCAGGTGTATTTGAAAAAAGCCGATGCGGGAAAAAAGCAGAACTACAAAATGCGTTGGGACTATCCAACCGAAGAAGTTTTTTACTTTTGCGATGGTGAAACGCTGTGGTCCTATGAAAAACGCGAGCGGCTGGCGACAAAAATAGCTGTGAAAAACAGTCAGCTTTATTCGGCGACTTCGTACTTGGTCGGGCAGGGCAATTTGGGTAAGGATTTTGGGCTGGAACTGACCAAATCTAGCGATCCTTTGTGGTTGGCGATCAAGCTCACGCCCAAAAAAGGCACGCAAACGGTCAAAGCGCTGATATTGTTGGTGGACAAAAAGACATTTGAGGTGCGCGGTTCCAAGTTGATCGATCCACTGGGCGATGAAACCAATTTGCTATGGAAAGACATCAAGTACGAGATCGCGGACGACAAAGTTTTTGAATGGTCACCGCCGCCTGGTGTGCAAGTCAAGACGCTTTAAGCGCTGAAAAGTGCGCAATCGGTTGACGTGCGGCAGCTTCCGCGGCAGTCTCCCCGTGATTGCACCGCGCTTGGTCGGCGGCAAAAGTGGAGTGCTATGTCTGTCGGTTGTCGGTTGCGCTTGCTGTCTAAGGCTTTGATAAGTCTAGCACTTGCTGCAATTCCGCTGCTGACTCACGCCGCTGAACCTCTGGCAACGAGCGGTTTGCCGTTGCCCGGTTTCAATGTGCAATCGTGGCGTCCGGGTGTCGGGTTGCACGACGGGATGCTCGTTCGATCGGCGATCGAACAGAAGCCGCAGCAATGGTCGACACAATTACAGTTTAATTACACGCGTTTGCCGCTGCGGCTGGTCAACAACGAATTGGCGCTGCAACAGGCGTTGGTCGGTGACTTGGCCATGCTCGATCTGGGCGCTTCGGTCGGTTGGCAAAGCGGTTGGCTTTTTGGCGTGGCGCTGCCGGTAGCGGGCGTCATTCGCAGCGGCGGGGCGAACTTGGCGCAAGTGCCGCTGCCCAAGGGCCCGGCGATGGGCGACCTTCGCCTCGAATTGCGAAATAATTTTGCGCATGTAGACCTCGATGGCGGCGGATCTGTGCACGTTGGCGTGGCTGTTGTCGGCGATGTGCCAACTGCCAGCCGCGGTTCTTTTATCGGCGGGGCAGGTGCCGTCGGCGGCGAATTGGTGGCATCTGCGCTGTGGCAAGAGTGGCGCGGCGACGTCAATCTGGGTGCGCGCTGGCAGCCGACGCAACAGCTCAACGTGTTGGCAGTAGACGGCAATGGCCAGATCTTGGCGGGTAGTGATCGCACGACGATCATGCAAAGCGGCAGCCATTTTATCGCGCGCGCGGGTCTGATGCGCCCAGTGATGGATGGCGAACTGCGTTTGCGCGGGGAGCTACAGCTGCTGACCTCGCTAATTTCACAGCCCATTCCAGCCAAGCAGGCGCTGATCGACCTAGCCGTGGGGGCCGATTACAAATTGGCGGAAGCTTTTCGCGCTTTCGTGTCGTTTTCCGGATCGCCGAGCACCGGTCTCGGTGCGGCGCAAATGCGGGCTGTCATCGGTTTGCAGTTTGAACCCGGCCAATTGCCCAGCGATCAAGATGGCGACGGCCTAGACGACAAAATCGACAAATGTCCGCAACAGGCGGAAGACAAAGATGGCTTTGAAGATGCAGACGGCTGCCCCGATCCCGACAACGACGCCGACGGCCTTGTCGACGCCGTGGACAATTGCCCGCTACAGCCTGAAGACAAAGATGGTTTTCAGGATGAAGACGGCTGTCCGGACCCAGACAACGACGGCGACGGCATCCTAGATGCCAACGACCGCTGCCCCAACGACGCCGAAGATTTCGACGGTTTTGACGACAACGACGGCTGCCCAGAATGGGACAACGACAAAGACGGCATTTTAGACAAAGACGATCTATGCCCCAATGCCGCTGAAAACAAGAACGGTTTTGAGGACGACGACGGCTGCCCAGACACGACTCCGCGCCGCGAACCCGAAGCACCGGTCACCGCACCCGCGCAAGCTCAACCCGCGCCTGCGCCTGCGCCCCCCGTGGGCAAGCCTGCGCTCGTGAAGGAAAAACCGGCCCCGGTGGAAAAGCCGGCGGTCAAGGAAAAGCCGGCACCGGTGGAAAAACCCGCGGTGAAAGAAAAGCCGGCGCCGCTTGAGAAACCCGCCGAAAAGCCAGTGGAAAAGCCGGTGGTCAAGGGAAAAACTGAAAAGCCTGCTGCGCCACCGCAAAGCGACTTGATGGACGACAAGAAGCCGATTCGCAAAGTGAAGACTTTGGAGCCGTGATCGTCCCGTCCACAGGCGCTAAAGCGGAATATTGCCGTGCTTTTTCGGTGGATTGCTGTCGCGCTTGCCAGCTAACATGCGCAGCGCCGCGATCAGGCGCGGGCGCGTGTCTTGGGGCTCAATGACGGCGTCGATGTAGCCTAATTCCGCGGCTTTGAACGGATTGGCAAAAGTGTCGCGGTATTTCTCAATGTACTCGGCGCGCGTGGCGACTGGGTCGGTGGCCTTGGCCAATTCACTGCGATACACAATGTTTACAGCGCCATCGGGGCCCATGACCGCGATTTCGGCGCTCGGCCAAGCGTAATTGACGTCGCCGCGGATGTGTTTGCTGCTCATGACGTCGTAGGCGCCGCCATAGGCTTTGCGTGTGATCACAGTCAGTTTGGGTACAGTCGCTTCGGCATAGGCGTAGAGCAATTTGGCACCGTGGCGGATGATGCCGCCGTATTCTTGGGCGGTGCCGGGCAAAAAGCCGGGTACGTCGACAAACGTCAGCAGTGGGATATTGAAGCAGTCGCAAAATCGCACAAATCTGGCGGCTTTGACGCTGGCATCGATGTCCAGACAGCCCGCCAAAAACGCCGGCTGATTGGCGACAACCCCGACAGACTGCCCGGCCAATCTGGCAAAACCGCATAGAATATTGCGGGCATAATTGGCATGGACTTCAAAAAACCAGCCGTCGTCGACAATGGCCGTGATCGCATCTTTCATGTCGTACGGCTTGGCGGGATCTTCGGGCACGACGGTCTTCAACTTGGCGTCGCGGCGATCGCTTGGATCTTCTGTGGCCTTGAGCGGTGGCGTTTCCAAATTGTTCTGCGGCAGAAAAGTTAGCAGTTCTCGCGTGATTGCGATGGCCTGACGTTCATCATCGGCGGCAAAATGGGCCACGCCGCTGGTACTGGCATGGCGCATCGCGCCGCCCAAATCTTCCTGCGTGACTTCTTCATGCGTCACCGCTTTGATCACATCTGGGCCGGTGATGAACATGAAACTGGTTTTTTGCGCCATGATCACAAAGTCGGTGATCGCTGGGCTGTAGACGGCGCCGCCCGCACAAGGACCTAAGATCAAAGACAGTTGCGGCACGACGCCTGAAGTTTGCACGTTGCGCAAAAAAATGTCGGCATATCCCGCCAAAGATTCAACGCCTTCTTGAATGCGCGCCCCGCCGGAGTCATTCAAACCGATAACCGGTGCGCCGGTCTTGAGCGCCAAATCCATAATCTTGCAGATTTTTTGCGCAAAGGCTCCCGAAAGTGAACCACCGAACACTGTGAAATCTTGGGCGAATACAAACACCGTCCGGCCGGCGATCAAGCCATAGCCGGTCACGACGCCGTCGCCCGGAATCTTTTTGTCGGCCATGTCAAAATCGACGCAGCGGTGGGTAACGAAGCGATCCATTTCGACAAAAGTGTCCGCATCCAGCAACAAATCAATGCGTTCGCGGGCGGTCAACTTGCCCTGCGCGTGCATTTTGGCGTGGCGATCGGCGCCGCCACCGGCCATGGCCCGGGTGTTGAGATCGGCCAAACGCTGCAAAGTTCGGGCGTGCCGAGAAGGGGCCATGATCTTGCTCCAAGTCGCGCGGTTGGCGCGCGGTGTCGGTGATAGCAGCGTTGCAGTTTTGCGACAAGCGGTCGCTGTTGCGCAAGATAACGCGCTGCGTCATTTTGGCCTTGACAAAAATGACGCAGCGCGTTATCTTGTTGTTGTTGCCCGGCGGCGGCGTTCAAATCGACGCAGATCCCACGCCGCTGGGCCAGAATCAGTTCACGCAAAATCGGAGGCTTGTTATGAAAGTGCAGAGCAAAAAAACCAAGAAGCAAGAAGTCGCGGTTGAAGTTATCGACGTGGAAAACCTGACGCCAAATAACGCAACGCAGCAAAAGACGCCGGGCGTGCGTTTGGCCGAACAATGGCTCGGCACTGAACTGGTGCAGCGCGTCGAGCAAGCGCGGCAGCGCGCCCGCGATGAATTTCATGCCCGCGTGGCCGATGCGCACTTGCGCCTCAATGCCGTGGAGAAAAAGGCATCGGAGCTGGTCAACACCGCGATTACCAATCTGAATTCAGCGCAGGATCGCGTGCTGCACGTGCCCGAAGACGCGGTGCACAAGTTTGAAACGACGCTGCAAAATCGCCTGATGCCGGTTGTGACGCAGTGGCTCAAACTGCCCGACCAACTGCGCGAGGATGTGCTGACCGCCGCCGGCGTCGCGTCCGCCAAGCAACTGGTTGCGATGCATGAAGAATTGGCGGCTCTGCGCGCCGAACTCGCTGCGCGCAACGCCGCCGCCGCGCCGACGCCCGCGCCAGAAACCGCGCAAGCTTAAGGCTATTTGATCGTCCTCGCTTTGTGCTAGTCTGCGCGCCGACATCAAGCGCGGACGGCGCTCGGCGGGTGCAAATGGGCGTTTCTGCAAGTTGGTATGCTAAATCAGCGGCTTTTCTGGGTGTCGTGGCTTCGCTTCACGCGTCGGTCGCGGTCGCACAGGGTGAATCGGTTGCCCTGCCAGCGGCTGCGTCGCCGACGGCCTCGGTTGTCGAAACCCCAGCGCCGCAAGCGGAAATGACAGCGCCGACGGCCGAACGCCTCGATCCGCCCGATGGCAGTGCTGAATTGGAAAAAACCAAGCCCAGCCAATCGAGTTGGATCTGGCAGCACAGCCTTGCAGAACGCGCTGCAACGATAAGCGTTTCTGCCGTGCCCATTGGCACACCCGCCCCGACAGATGCCCAATTCGTGCCGGCGTCTGCGCAGGGCGAGCAACGCACGCGCTTGGGCACCCAACTGCAATTCAAACAGGAGCGCGGTTTCGTGCGCGAACTGGTGGCGGCGATCGAGGGCGAGCTGACCACGCCTGAATTGAGCAAAGGCATCGGCAACCTATGGCTGCGAAAAGGTTATTTGGAAGCCACGACGATGGGGGGGCGCCTGACCGCCGGTCGCATGACTTCGACTTGGGGTTTGGGCATTTTGGCGCAAGCGGGCGATGACGATGCCTTGCAATTCGGCTTTCGCCGCGCCGGCAATCTGGTTAATCGCTTGCAATACGCCGTTCTGCCCGCGGGATTGGTGCAAAAGACCACTGATTTGAGTCAGATTTTTCCGCTCGTCGCCGTCGTCGCCTACGATCAGGTCGTGCGCGACGATCTGGTGCTGTATCCGGGTGACGCCGCAACCAATGCCGTTGGCGCTTTGTTGTATCGCGGCAAGGACTTGCAATTCGGCCTATACAGCGTCATGCGCGATCAGGTGGACAAAGCCGGACTTACGCTACAGGCCAACATCGTCGACGGTTTTTTTAATTACCACAGCGATTTTGAAGTCGGCACGCTAGGCATCGCGGCCGAAGGTGTGATGGTCAAAGGCACAACGACTTGGCTGCGCACGCCGAGTCAGCCTGAAAGTCTTAACGTCATGCAATACGGCGGTGTCGCACGGTTGGAGCTGAAAAATACATGGCTGCAAGCGAGGTTGGAAACGGGTTTGGCCTCTGGCGACAGCGCGCCTTTTGACAATACGATCCGCAATTTCAAGTTTACTTCGGACTACCGCATCGGTTTGGTGCTGTTTCCGCAGGTCATGAGAATTCAAGCAGAACAGACGCGGCGCAACTTGAGCGATCCGCGGCTGGTCGGTCAGGGGCCTGCTGGCGCCGAGCGAATTTTGACCGACGGGGCAGTGAGCCAGGCGCTGTATGTCGCTCCTGTTATTCGCGCAACACCGCATCCGCGTTGGGCATTTCTGGCCGGTGGGGTCATTGCACACGCGCCGGTGGATGTGGCGGAACCTTACCAAACGTACATGGCCGGCGGCATCGCTACGGGCAGCCGCGGTTCGCGCAACAAGCGCGATCTAGGCGTCGAATTTGACGGCGCAGTAGAGTTCAACTACCCGTTGTTTGACGAGTTTAGCGCAATTGCCCGCGTTGACGGCGGCATCTGGTTGCCGGGCGCTGCGTTTGACGATGCGGCGGGCGTCGGCGCGGCTGCGGTCGGCGCAATCCAAGGACAGCTCAGCGTTCGCGGGGTGTTTTGATGATGAGAAACATAGCAACAACACTAAGTTTGTCCTTGCTGCTGACCGCGATCAGCGCCTGTGAGAGTGAGGTCCAGCGCGGCTTGGCCGCCACCGATCGCAGCAAACCAGGACCGGTGATCGTGTGGGATCCATTGGCAAAACCGCAGCCGGAGATCCCTTTTCCCAACGATTTGGCGCGCACGATCTTGGCCGATGGCACAAGTCGCATCAACGGGTCGGCCGCAGCGGCGACCAAGTTAGAGAGGGATGAACGCACCTATATCAATGAAATTGAGGGGTTTTCTGGCCTGACGCCGATCTCGCTGTCGTTCGATGGGCCGCTGGACGTGAGCAGCGTGACCGATGATCGGGTGTATGTGCTCAATGTCACGCCGACTTCCAAGCGTTATTTGGAGCGCATGAAGATCGATCTCGGGCGCGGTTGGTTTGTGCCCAAAGCCGATCCGCACCAGTATTTGCCGCTGGATCCGCTAAAGAATTTCGATAGCTTCGTTTACCCGCCCGACAATAAAATCGACACCGACGGCGACGGCGTGCCCGACAAATGGGTCTACCACTACGAGGTCGCGACGCATACCCTTGAAATTCGGCCGATTATGCCGCTTGAGCCCGGTGCGCAATACGCGATCATCTTGACCAAAGGCATCAAAGGTTGGGACAAGAACGGCGTATATGGGCCAGTTCAATCGCCTTTTGACATTGTGAACCACGACACCCAAACCGACGCGCTGCGGCTGGCGCTGCCCGCTTTGCAGGTTGCGGGCGTAAAAACGGAGGACATTGCCTTTGCGTGGACGCTAACGACTGGCGATTTATCTCGTACTTTTCAAAGCTTGCGTGATGGCCTGTACGGCACCGGGCCGTTTGCGTGGCTCAACGCCCAATTTCCGCCCAAAATCGCCGATATCTACAAAATGGACATTGCCTTTGACGGTTCAGGGACTTTTCCCGCTGACAAACCTTACCCATTTGTAGCCAACGATCATCAATGGATCCTGCAGGGCGAGTTCATGCAGCGGATTTTCGGCCTGATCGAGAGCTTTCAACCCGGCGTTGCGGGTACGTTCAAGAATGTGTCGCATGTGGTGTTCGGCGAACTTTCGACGGTGAATTTGCGCGGAACTGTGGATAATGTTTGGCGTCTTGACCTCAAAAGCGGCGCTGTTGGTCGCGACGTGGGCGACGGCAAGGTGACCATGGGTCAGCAGGCGGCCAAAGAACAAGTGCCTTTCTTGTTGATCGTGCCCAAACCGACGCAAAACCATAAGCCGCCATTTCCCGTTGTCATTTACGCGCATGCCACGGGCACCAGCCGCGTCGAGAGCTTCTTGCTCGCCGATCGCTTGGCCCAAGCCGGCATCGCGACCTTTGCCATTGATGCCGTTGGTCATGGACCCGTGCTGGCCGATCCGGTCAAATTCCTCAAAGGTACTGGATTCTTGCCGGTCATCCGCGCGGCGCTGGGGACGATCTTGTTTCCCGACTACGACACGCGTTTTCCGGAAAGCATGTCCGACGATGTCGCGCTCAAACTGATGTTGTCCAATGGGTTTGTTCAGCAATTGGCTTACAAGGGCCGCGCTGTCGACGACAACGGCGATTGCCTGATCAAAGGCGGCGAGGCGTATTTCGCCCCCAACGCCTTCCGTCTGCGCGATTCCATGCGTCAAACGACGCTGGATTTTATGGTGGCGGTGCGGATGTTGCGGGCATTGAACCAAAAAGACGTGCCGACGCCGCCAAAAGATCCCGGCAAAGCGACCAAGGAACAGATCATGCCCAGCTTGATCGCAGGCGATTTTGACTGCGACGGTGTTTTGGACGTCGGCGGTGACGTGCCGTACTTTATGACCGGAGTTTCTCTTGGCGGAATTCATACTTCGCTGACTTCGCCGCTGGAACCGGCGATCGTCGCTGCGGCGCCGGTAGTGCCGGGCGCAGGTTTGGCGGATATTTTCATCCGCACGCAGCTGCATTTTGTTGTAGAACCACTGATGTACACGACATCGGGGCCGATGGTGATCGCCTGCCCGCTCGGCGACAACAAGGTGCGACTGAGCCTGAATGATGAGAGCAATGGCTGCAATAAGTCACCGACCCGCAAGACTTATGTCGACCCAACCAATGGCAAATGCCTGGACGATCTGGTCGACGTACCGGTCAGCCGCGGCGATGTGACGGTGCCGGTGGCGGCGCGGGTAACGCTGACCAACCTCGACAACGGCAGCGTTCGCGAGACCAAAGCCAATGCCGACGGCAGTTTCCGCATCGCAGTGCCGAGCGACAAGGGCGATAGATTGCGCATCGACGTGTTTGGAGCGGCCGGCAACAAACTCAGCAGCACGCAGATGGTGACGCCGTATGAGGGCTTGGCCAAGGAGCGCAACACTCCGGATTTTCGTCATTTTGTCCAGATCGCCGCCAATGTGCTTGAAGGCGCCGATGCCATTACGGTGGCCAATCGGGTGCTGCAGGATCCGCTGCCCAATCGCAGTGTGAACTGGCCTGCGACCAATATGTTGATGCTGGTGGCGATTGGCGATGCGACCGTGCCTTTTTCGACCGGCATGGCACTGGCGCGGGCGATCGGATTGTTCGGTTGGCCGACGGATAAGAATCCCGAACCATTTCGCGTTTGGATGGAACAGGGCATCGCGGATAATCTTTTTGTCGACAAAGCGGCAAAGCCGACGCTGCTCGACGCCACCAAGCCGGAAAATGGCACCGGACTTTGCCGCACGCTGTCGACGATCCAGTGCAAATCTGGCGACAAGTGTCGACCGGAAGTGTCGGCCCTTTGTTTAGCCGATGTACATGGACACCATGAATACATTGCGCAAGCGGGCGGCGGCGACAGTTTTCCGCCGATCGTAGGCGCCGACGGCAAACTGCTGCTGGACAAGGCAGGCAAGCCGTACAAAGGTAGCTATACCGAATACCATAAGAATTTGATCGTGAACTATTTCCATTCGTTGGCGCAGCAAGTCGGTCAAGACGTTTGTTGGGGCAATGCCCAATGCGCCATCGATCAGAATCTGCACGCGACTTGGGCATTGCCCATCGGCACGATCAAGTAGGACGGCCTGTGCTCAAGTGGTTTAACTCGTTATTTTCGAACGATATTGCCATCGATCTCGGCACGGCGACCACGCTTATTTACATCAAGGGCCGCGGTATCGTGAGCCGGGAACCTTCGGTCGTGGCGGTGCAAGCGGATGAACGCGGGCAAAAACGCGTCCTTGCGGTGGGCAAAGACGCCAAGGAAATGCTCGGACGCACCCCTAAAGGCATTGAAGCGATCCGGCCGATGCAAGGCGGTGTGATCGCTAGCTTTGAGATAACCGAAGCCATGTTGCGCTACTTCGTGGCCAAAGCGACCAATACGCGAACCCTGGTGCGACCCCGCGTGATCATTTGTATTCCGGTCGGCATCAGCGACATCGAAAAACGCGCGGTGCGCGAATCGGCGGAATCAACCAGTGCGCGTGAAGTCTATTTGATCGAAGAACCGATGGCCGCGGCGATCGGCGCGGGGTTGCCGATCACCGAACCGGCGGGCAACATGATCGTGGTGATCGGCGGCGGTACGACGGAAATCGCCGTTATTTCATTGGCTGGCATCGTTTACAGCCATTCATTGAAAATCGGTGGCGACCGCATGGATCAGGCGATCGTCGAACACCTGCGGCGCAAGTACAATTTGCTGATCGGTGAAAGAACCGCGGAAACAATTAAGATTCGCCTTGGCAATGCGTTTGCGCGCAACGAGCCGCCGCAAGTCATGGAAGTGCGCGGCCGCGACGTGGCTGCGGGTGTGCCCAAGGTTGTTTTGGTAAATTCCGATGAAATTCGCGAAGCTCTGAGCGATCCGCTCACGGAGATCGTCAAAGCCGTGCGTCTCGCCCTGGAGAAAACGCCGCCGGAATTGAGCGCGGACATTGTCGACAAAGGCGTAGTGATCGCTGGCGGCGGCGCGTTGCTTCGTGATATTGAACTGCTTTTGCGCGAGGAAACCGGCCTACCGGTGTTGATCGCCGACGATCCCGTCAGCGCCGTCGTGCTGGGCGCCGGGGCCGCGCTGGACAATCCAAGTTTGCTGCGCCACGTGACCGTCAAATAGGTCAATGATCTTCCGAAGTTAGTCTGAACGAGCAAAAAATGCGAAAAACGCACTTTCGCTGTTGTAGGGGGGTACAACAGCGAAAATGCGTTTCGCGAAGAACTTATCTATCACACGAAGAAAAGCGACAGACTAACCAACAACAAAGTCGTCGTTGGTCTGGAACAGCTCATTGTGCTTGTGCAAACGTGCATCCATCGTCACGACGGTCTCAGGCACTTTGACGACCTTGCGATCGAGGTGCTTGGCCAGCGAACGGGCTGCAAGAGTGTGCGAACGCGGGGTTTCGGCCTTGCCGCCGCCATTGTTGACGACGAAAAGATCAAAAGCCTTGCTTGAAGCGACGGGCGAACGACCGCTTCCGCGGCGGCATGCTTCGACGACGATGCGTTCACCGCTGACCGTGTTGACCAACGTGATGGGCACCGCGCCCTTGGAAACCGCACCGATTGAATCTACACGCCAATTGTCATTGTCTCCGCCCAACACAGGCGAAGCATTTGGGGAAACCGCCAGATTTTTGCTGGCGGCGATGACGGCTACACCGGCAAACGTTGTGCCGATAAGCGCCATGAAGTTGCGACGAGTCAAAGACATAAGACACCCCCCTGAAAAAGGTCTAGGATCGCAGTGTAAATAGAAGCGCGCGGCTGTGTCAAACACTTTTGCAAAACGTTGGCATCGCAATCAACTTGCTACCAGGCGGGGCGGCGTTTAGCCTGTCACGCAGTAGTGCGCACGCAGCGCGGGTTGGTCGATGAATTCCAGCGCTAGAAAACCGCCACTTCGATGGATCAGTTGGCCCTTCGCGCTGTTGCAACAAGACGGTGCGCTTTCCGCGTTGCAATCGCGGTGGCTCGCGGCGCAGCGTGCGGCGGGCACAGCGGTGATCGCACTGGACGGGCAGCCGCGCCAGAGTGGGCGCTGGCAGCCGTGGCTGGCGGCGATCCGGCAGGCGCGTTTCGCGGGCGCAGTGCGGTTGCCGCTCGACCAGCTCAGTCCGAAAATACTTAGCTATTTAGCGACTTTGGGGCCACTGTTGTTGGTTCTGTTGCCGCCGAAACGCGGCGCGATGGGGCAATGGCAACGCGTGAGAAGGTTGCTGGCACAGTTGGATGCGCCGCACATCCGCGTCAACGCGCAGGGGCATCCGCCCTGTCAACAGCTTGAATTTAACAGTGATATTAACTTGATCGAAGCGGAGCCTTCCGGCAGCACCGACCCTCGTTGCACCGCCTGCGCAGCCCACGCGCGCTGCCCGGGTCCGCTCAACGCGCGCGAGGCGATCGCGCCGCTGCCGCTGGCGCTCAGCAACCAATTTGACCTGATCGAGATCGACGCCTCAGGGGCCGGCGCCGATGCGATCCAGCTACAACATCTTGAACAGAAGCGGTATTTCTCAGTTCAGTCCGCGCAATGGCCGCTTGCGGAGATTCAAAGCACCTTGGCGTTGGGGCAAATTTACCTCGATCAGTCGGAAAAAGCCCGGTTGGACGATTTTGCCAATGATCTAACCTCGCTGGAACGGGACCCTGCCGATGCGCACATTTGGCGCGTTGGCGATCGCACGCCTTTTGCGGCTGAGGAAGCCGAGTTGCGCGCCGAATTGAACCAGTTGCGCGGCGTGGTCATTGACGTCGGTGCGGGGCCGATTCGCTATTTGGCCGATCTAAAACATCTAATGAATAATGGGCAGTTGCACTATATCGCCGTCGAACCGGACGCCGACCACTTGCGCGTGAGCCAGCGCGATTTGCCTCAAGGGGTGCATTTGCGCGGCACAGGTGAGCACTTGCCCTTTGCCGACGCAGTGGCAGACGCGGTGATGTTTCTCCGTTCTTTCAATCATCTGCGCGATGTCGATCGAAGTTTGCGCGAGGCCGTGCGGGTCTTGAAACCGGGCGGCACGCTGATTCTGGTGGACAACGTGGTGTTTGGCCTTCTGCGCACCCGTGAGCAGGCACGGCGCGCCCATGCGATCGCGGCGGACGTCACGCCGTTTGAACATTATCGCAATGACAATGCGGCCCAAGCGCTCGCGGCACTGCGGCAAGCAGGCGATGGTCAGATGCGCATCACGCTGGCGCGTGAGGTGACGGTCGGACGTTCTAACCAATGGCTGGTGATCGCGCGGCGTGAGGTTTTTGCGCCATCCGTCCTTACTTGAACGGCAGGGCCGCGGGGTGTAACATTTGCCGGTTGCGGTTTGGCCGCACGACGTTTGCGTGGCAGCGACCCAGAGGGCGGGAGATCGGAGCTTGAGTAATTTTTGCCTTCAGCGCGAGCAGACCTGGGTTTCCGGGCGATTTTTCGCGGGCTGTTTTGGGATGAATTGCCGTTCAACGCTATGTGTTTTTATGGTATTTGCGGCGCTGCTGCAAACGGGGTGCCTGCAGTCGACGTTCAACGCCGAGCCGCTTGACGGCGAAGAAGTCGAAGAAGACGCACCGGATTCTGTGCTCGATACTGGGTCGGACATAAAGAAGCCCGACATCAAAGTTACTGATATTAAAGACACCATTGTGCCCGATGTCGAAGATGTCGAAGATATTGCCGATGTCCAACCAGAGGACGTCGCGATCGATGCGCTAGAGGAAGTGGCTCCGCCGGATGTCGCATCCGATACCGCCGTCGCTGAGATCGCCCCGGAAGATGTGCCTGATATTCAAATGGATAGTGGACCACCCGATGTGCCGCCGTCTGGATCGCCTTTGGGTTCAGTGTGCGTGGTCGATGGCGATTGTCAGTCCAAAACGTGTGTAGATACAGGGGCCGGCCTCAAAACTTGCACCACAACCTGTACCGGCAATTGCCCCGACGGTTTTCGCTGCAGCATCGCGCCGTCGTCTGGCTCGACAACGCTGCAATATTGCTTGAAATTGCCCGGCGATCTGTGCAAACCATGCACGGTCGACGATCAATGCAAGGGCGGCGCCTGCATCACCATTGAAAGCACCAAACAGCAACTGTGCGGCGTGCCGTGCGGCACAAAAGGCGAGTGCCCAACTGGGTTTGACTGCCAAAGCTTCATCAAAAAAGGTGAAATGTGCGTGCCGCACTTTGGCACTTGTCAGTGCGATGATTTTGTCGACGGCAACGATTGGGCTTGTTCGCTAACTACCAACAAAGACACGTGCTTTGGCACACAGAGCTGCAACAGCGGCGCGTGGACCTTGTGCAACGCCAAATTGCCAACGCCAGAGTTGTGCGACACTTTGGACAACAATTGCAATGGATTAACCGATGAGGCGTTTGCCAAGCTCGGGCAGGCCTGCGGCGTGGGCGTGTGCGCCAACGGCAAATACACCTGCAGCGGCGACAAGTTGAAGGAAATTTGTTCGACGGATGTGCTCAAGGCCAAAAAAGAAACGTGTGACGGCGTCGACAACGATTGCAACGGCGTGACCGACGAGGGTTGCAAACCCAAAGACGTCGATGGCGACGGCGTGGCCGATATCAACGACTGCAAGCCGTATTTACCGGAATATTTTCCAGGGGCTAAAGAGCCCTGCTGCAAACTGCTGCCGACCGATGATGCTAAGACGCTGCTGCCGGCCAGTCCAACCACGTCGGGCTGCGACTTTAACTGCGACGGCAAGATTTACGGTTGCGATTCGCTGGACTTGGATGGCGATGGCGTGGCCAAACCGGATGACTGCAATGACAAGAACGCCAAAATTTTTCCAGGCGCCAAGGACAAATGCGGCGACGGCGTCGATCAAGACTGCGATGGCGCCGATGCGGTGTGCACCAAGGACAATGACGAAGACGGCGATGGCTATAATATCAAGTACGATTGCGAGGACGGCTCGGCGGCTGTGTATCCGGGTGCGCCAGAAGTATGCAATAAAATTGACGATGACTGCGATGGCGTGGTCGACAACGGCGATCCCGGGGGCGGCGCTGCCTGTGGGTTGGACAATGGCGCATGCAAACCCGGCACAATGGTCTGCAATCATGTAGGTTTGGTCGCGGCTGTCACCTGCACGGACGCCCAAGGCGGCACGACGGAAATTTGCAACGGCAAAGACGACGACTGCAACGGCAAGACGGATGAAACTTTCTTAACGTTGGGTACATCTTGCGATGGCGAAGACGACGACAAATGCCCCAACGGCAAGAATGTCTGCGGCGCCGACGGCATCAGCGTCATTTGCGGACCTGAAAGTGTTTATGATGTTCAAGAGGTTTGCAAAGCCCCAGGCCAAGGCAATGACGTCGATGAGAATTGCAATGGTTTCACCGACGAAACTTGTGCAGGCGATGACGTCGATGGCGACGGCTTTATTGCGCCCAAAGATTGCAACGTGCTGGATGCGGGCTTCAATCCAAACGCCAAAGAGGGCTGCTGCGACCCGAATTTGGGCGATGGCGACGCGGCCAAAGCGGTTTGCGATTACAATTGCGACGCGATCATCAAGTCTTGTGATCCGGCGGACAAAGATTTTGACGGGTTCATCGGCGACGATGACTGCAACCCGGCAGATGCCAAAATTCACGTGGGTGCGCCAGAAAAGTGCGGCGACGACATCGATCAGGACTGCGACGGCCAAGATCTCAAATGTGAAACGATTGTCGGGTCGGATCAAGATAGCGATGGCTTTGCAGATGGGCAGGATTGCAAGAAATTTGACCCTAAGATCAACCCATTGGCCGAAGAAATCTGCAATGGCAAAGACGACGATTGCGATGGCTTGACCGATGAAGGCAACCCGGGCGGCGGGCAGGTTTGCGGTTCAACGGAAGGGGAATGCAAAGCGGGAACAACGGTTTGCGCCCATTTCTTGACCAAGGATGGTGTTGCCAAAGCGCTGGTGCAATGCGTGGCCAAAGTCGCGGCGGTGGCCGAACTGTGCAACGCCGTGGACGACAACTGCAACGGCAAGACCGATGAATACTTTACCAAACTCGGCAAAGCGTGCGACGGCAATGACAGCGACAAATGCGCCAACGGCACGTGGAGTTGCTCAGATGACGGCAAAACAGAGGCTTGCGTCAATGAATCGATTCAAGACATCGCGGAATTGTGCGATGGCGCAGACAACAATTGCGACGGCTTGACCGATGAGAATATGACGTATTTCGGCAAGAAGCTCGGCGAGAAATGCAAAGGTTTGGGTGCGTGTGGCGACGGCGTTGTGGTTTGCTCGCCTGAATTGCAAGTGGCAGCGTGTTCTTCCGATGCTTACGGCACGGATTCAAAGGCAACCCCTGAATTATGTGACGGTATTGACAACGACTGCGATGGTTTCACCGATGAAGGGCTGCTGTTTGACGGCCACAAAGTCGGCGAACCGTGCAAAGGCGCTGGCGAATGCGGCAAGACGCCGGGCGTGGTCGAATGTGCAGCGGACGCCAGCGGTGCGGTTTGCTCCACCAGCGCCGGCGGCAGCAAATCCAAGGCCAAGCCAGAAAAATGCAATGGTTTGGATGACAACTGCGACGGCCACGTCGATGAGGCATTGGGCGCTGGTGACAGCGATTGCAAGCAGACAGGGTTGTGCAACTTGGACAACGTCAAGGCCGCGTGCAAAGCCGGCAAATGGAAATGCGATTACACGGCAGTTGCCGGATATCAAAGCCCGACGGAAGTCCAGTGCGACGGATTGGACAACAATTGCGACGGCAAGACCGATGAAGTGTTCCAAGTGGGAGAAAGCTGCGACGGCCCCGACAACGATTTGTGCAAGAACGGCAAGATGGTTTGCGGTGTCGACAAATTGACCAGTGAATGCAGTGCGGAAAGCGTCACCGATATTATTGAAGCCTGCAACGGCGTGGACGACAACTGCAATGACAAGACCGACGAGGACTTTCCGGTCGGCCTTACCTGCGACGGACCGGACAGCGATTTGTGCAAAAACGGAGTTTGGACTTGCGCCAAAGACGGCACACAGGCCGAGTGCGTCAACGAGACGAAAAAGAATTTGGTCGAGATCTGCAACGACATCGACGACGACTGCAACGGCCAAGTTGATGAGAATTACAACGGTTTGGGCCTGCCTTGCGATGGAACCGACACCGACAAGTGCCTAAATGGCCTCATCGTGTGCAACGAAGCGGGCAACGGCACGATCTGCGGGCCGGAAACTGCGAGCAACATCGTGGAAGTCTGCGACGGTGTCGACAATGATTGCAACGGCAAAATTGACGAAGGGCAGTTGTATCAGGGCAAGGCGCTCGGCGCGGGATGCACAGGCATCAACGGTTGCGGTGCGGGCACCGTGGTTTGTTCGCCCAATGACAAGGTTGCGACGTGTTCGACCAATCCGAATGCGTATTTGATCTTTGACGGCAAGGAGTTGTGCGACGGCATCGACAATGACTGCAACGGCAAGACCGACGACAATTTGTCGTGGAAAGACATTACGCTCGGCCTGCCGTGCCCCGGCGTCGGCGAATGCAAGGCGGGCAAAGTGGAATGCGCGACCGACAAACAGGTAACGTGTTCGACGTTAGCCAACGGCAGCAAACCACAGTCAAAAGCGGAGATCTGCGACGGCAAGGACAACGATTGCAACGGCGCAACCGATGAGAATTTGACGGTCAAGGAATCCACCTGCCTCAAAGTCGGCGTGTGCGGCAGCGACAAGTTGATCGCAAAATGCGATGCAGTATTGGGCGTTTGGGTCTGTGACTACGGCGATATTGCCGGTTTTCAAGGCATTGAAACGCTGTGCGACGGTTTGGACAACGATTGCGACGGTTTAACCGACGAGGGCTTTGACGTCGGCAAGACTTGCGACGGCGATGACTCGGACCTTTGCAAATTGGGCACTTGGACGTGCACGGCCGACGGCGCCAAGCATGAATGTGTCAACGAGGCCCTGACCAATTTAACGGAAGTCTGCAACGGCAAAGACGACAACTGCGATGGCAAGATCGATGAAGGTTTTGATTACAACGGACAAAACCTGGGCGTCGCCTGCAAGGGCAATGGCGTTTGCGGACCTGGCACGGTTGTTTGCGGCAGCAACGGCTTGGCCACCTGCAGCACCAATGGCGACGGGCCTGCCAGCCAAGCCAAACCCGAGGTGTGCGACAATTTTGACAATGACTGCAATGGCAAGACGGACGACACTTTGAAATACAATGGTTTGCCCGTGGGCGCGCCGTGCAGCGGCGCGGGCGAGTGCGGTTTGGGCGCGGTGGTGTGCGGCGCCTTGAAGACGGCCGTTTGTTCAACAAATCCGGATGGTCCAGCGAGTTTGGCCAAAGCAGAAATCTGTGACGGCAAGGACAATGACTGCAACGGCGCCACGGACGATGCGATCGATGTCAAAAAATCCTCGTGCAATCAGGTAGGTGTGTGCGCGTTTGCCTTGACGGCACAATGTACAAAGGGCGTTTGGAAATGCGGTTATGCCAATTTTGGTTTCGAACCCAAAGAGACGCTTTGCGACGATAAAGACAACGATTGCAATGGCATAACCGACGACGGCTATTTGACCAAGGGCAAACCTTGCGATGGCCCTGACGTCGATTCGTGCAAAAATGGCCAGAACATTTGTTCGGCGACGCAAAAAGGCGTGGAGTGTTCGGAACCGCCCAACGCTGGCCCGACGGCCGAGGTTTGCGACGGCAAAGACAACGATTGCAACGGTTTAACCGATGAAACGTTTGCCCAGCTGGGTCAAGCCTGCGACGGCCCCGACAGCGATCAATGCCCCAACGGATCCTATACTTGCACGGCGGATGGCGTAGGCGTCGAATGCGTCAATGAATTCATCAAGAATTTGCAGGAGATCTGCGACGGCAAAGACAACAATTGCAACAACCAGATCGATGAAGGCCTGAGCTTGGGCGAACTTTGCGACGGACCCGACAGCGACAAGTGCAAGTCGGGCGTCTTCATTTGCGACGGCGGCGGCAAGGTCATCTGCGGCCCAGAAAGCAAGCCCAACAGCCCAGAAGTCTGCAACAACAAAGACGATGACTGCGATGGCGTGATCGACAATGGCTTTGAGCAAAAAGGTTTGAAGTGCGGTTTCCCTTGCTCGACGGGATCTTACCAATGCAGCGCGCAGTTCACATTGGCGTGCAGCAACCAATACGACTGCGTCGCCGGGGCTATTTGCAAACAAGGTAAGAATGCCAGTGAGTTGGATCAGTGCCTGTGCGGCTTGAGCACGTGCTCGATTGCCCAGGGGGATGCTTGCAACAATGGCACTTGCACCTGCAAGGGCGGCGCAGCCTGCGCGATAGGCAACGTTTGTTCTGCCACTGGGTGTAAATAGCGCTGCGCGCGGCGTCTTGCCTTGCAAGCAGTAGCGTTTTCTGGAACAATTGGTTGATATTAAATGAGTTTGTGTAGCGGCGGGTCTCCGTGCCCGCCGTCCGCCGCAAACGCAGTTTGCGGGTGCTGCCTCGCATGCGGTGGGGTTTTTGCCCTGCGGGCGGCGCCGCCTGCGGCGGGTTTTTGCGCTGCGCGCGGCTGCAATTTCGCTCCGCGATGGCACGCGCGGTGCGCGTGAGGATCCAAAGGGGCGAACCAAAGCTCTTTGATTCCGTGCTTAGCCGCTATGGTTCGCCCCTCTGGACTCCCCACTCCTTTGGCAACCGGTACGAGCTCGTTGCGCCTAAAGGCG
>CAMDBH010000001.1 GCA_945889325.1 Klebsiella pneumoniae | reverse complement strand
ACAAGATCGCCGCGCTACCGGTCAAGAAGTCCTCCGTTTCACTCCGGACTAGGCGCGAAGTTTGTGGTTGAATTGACCAGCGTTTTCGGGGCGCGCCACGAAGGTTTAGGGGCAACTCCATGAATTATTATTTAAATTAGTCCCGAAGGCACTTCTTGACCGGTAGCAGGGGAATCTTGTTCCCACGCCGAACCATCTGTAATTACACCATAAATGAAATTACTTAAGCCACAGGCATTTCGAAACGGCAATTGCGGCCGCTCTGACCACATTTTCTTAAGTTAGCGCCTATGCCCGCGCCCCCCCCCGCCTAAAACCGGAACTGCATCGTTACAGTGCCTTCCCGCTCATGGATCGGGTCGACCCGAGAAAGCGGGTCGGCGTTGCCCTCAACCTGCCTGTCGCGATACATCACCGACAACCTAGCGATATTGCGCCACAAGTATAGGTGCGCTGCGACCCGCCACATTTGTTCGTCCAGTTGCTTTTTCAACTCTGACGGCAGTTTGCCGGGTGGCGTCTCAAACGGCGTGGCGATGAATGAACCAAAATCTGCCGACAGCATCAACAGTTTGGGGATCGCCAGCACACCGATCTGGGCGTTGTAGGCGATCGCGTTGAAGTTCCAATCTAAGTCGCGTTTCACATAGGTTTCTGCTTGGAAATACAGACGTTTGTATCGTAACACCGTTGAGATGTTGGCAGCTGGGTAGCGTTCGCTGGAACGCTGATCGAATTTTGCGCCGACGGTGAAGCCGAACGTTAGCGGTGCGGGCGTATACAAGAATGGGGAATCAAAGCGATTTAGCACACCCACGACGTTGAAGCCGAATTGAACGCCCGTACCGTACGTGTAGTTCGTGTTGTCGTTGACGTAGTAGACGCCGCCGACGTTGCCGCTGGAGCGCCCCGAACCGCCTGAAATGTAAGCGCGGTAGGTGATGCCGTAATCTTTGGTCAGGGGGCCACCGGCCTCAACGGCTGCGCCGTTGGATTGTTCAAACGCGCTGTACAAGTAAGTCGGTGCTTCAATGAGCAAAAGGTTCGAAGTCGACGTGATGAGGGCCGCCGATAAGCCACCGCCGCCACTGTTGACGTTGAGGTAATGTCCGCGCGCTCCAAGCGGCATTTGAAACATGGCAAAGGTCAGCCGCGGCGTGCGTTCGGCGCGGAGACTGATCAGATAAAATGAGTTGGTAATCATCGGCATCGGGCCAAAGGAGCGAATTTGCACTTTGCTAAATGAGGTGTCGTCGGCCGGTGTCGGTGCCGCAGTGGTCACCTGCCGCGACTGTTGCACCGCGCCGACAACTGAAAAGCGCATCCCCGGGTTGCCGCGACAAACGCTGACATCCGGATCAAAACGGCAGCCAAAGTCGGCGCAATCGACTTTGCCATCGCCGTCGTTGTCGATGCCGTCTGAGCACACTTCATCGTTGCGTTCGCCATCGATATCGCCGTATTTGCCGATCAAATCTTCTGTCGACATATCGCCTGGCAGGTCCGGCAGGCCGGTGTCGTCCGCGGCGGGCCCAGTGGGCACGTTGGCGTTGTCATTTTGCGCAGGGGCCTTCCAACTGCCTTTGCAGACAGTGATTCCCTGACCTTCACAGTCGGGATCGTCGCAGTCGATAAAACCATCGCCGTCGTTGTCAAACCAATCGCTGCAACGCGCGTTGGTGTTTTCCGGTCCGCTGCCGACCTTGCACGCTGGGCTGTCTTTGCAGTCCGCATCGGCGCAATCGACCATGCCATCGCCATCGTTGTCTTTTTTGTCGTCGCAAACGGTTTCTTTCGCAGCGCTTTCCGCCGCAACGGGTGCGGCTGCTGGCGCTGCCGCCGGGGCCTCCGGCTTTTTTGCCGCCGGATCATCCGCGGCCCTCGCTGCCGCTGGCAGATTCAAAATCGCCATCAAAATCGCGGATGTATAGCAGGGTGCCCTTTTTCGGAACGTCATTTTAGCTCTCTTCGTCAGCCTTGCCCGACGGCTATAAACATCGAATTCGCGGAGTTTTTACGGCCCACAAACTTTTTTCTTGTTGTTGCACACCGTGACATTTGGATTCCAACTGCAGTCCCAGTCGTCGCAATCTGTGGCGCCATCCAAGTCGTTGTCTTTGCCGTCTTTGCACTTGTCATCGGCGGTGCCGCTGACATCGCCGATGCTTTCCTGACAGGCTTGGCGTGTGTCGACGTCCAGCGCGCCGCTGCAACTGTTGTCCTGACAATCGGCGTAGCCGTTCTTGTCGTTGTCTAAGCCATCGGTACATTTAGCAAAAGTACTCTCCGCCAAGTTGGTGCAATACATCGCGACCGTTTTTTGGTCGCCGCCGCCGTCCGCCGCCGCCCAGCTTTCCGTTGAGCCACTGCAAGCGCGGTCGGCACAATCAACATACCCATTGCCATCATTGTCTTTTTTGTCCGTGCACTTGGCGAAACTAGTTTCAGCAAGAGACAAACAGTAGTCCGCCACGGTCTTGCCGTCGCCGCCGCCGTTGGCTGCAGGCCATTGTTCGCTAGATTTGCTGCACGAATAGTCGGCGCAATCGACGTAGCGGCTGCCATCGTTGTCGATCTTATCGCTGCATTTTTCATAAGTCGTCTCGGAGACGGATTTGCAATAGTCGCTGACTGTTTGTCCGGCGTGCCCAGGCCATTCTTCCTTTGAATTCTTGCAGTTGTTGTCGTTGCAGTCCATGTAGGTGTTGTCGTCGTTGTCACCCTTATCCGTGCAGAACGCAAAGGTATTTTCCTTTCCCGTTGCCACCACAATCTTGCAAAGCGGCAATTTCTGGCAATCGCTGTCCTCGCAATCTTTCAACTTATCGCCGTCGTTGTCCTTGCCGTCTTTGCAGGCGGCGTCCGTGGTTTCTTGGCAAACCGTGACGAACTTGCCGTGTAGGCAGCCGTAGTCGGCGCAGTCGGCAAAGCCATTGTTGTCGTTGTCTTTTCCGTCGCTGCAGCGATCGTTGGTGAATTCAGTGACGCAGCAAAGTTCAGCGATCGACTGACAATTGCGGTCGCCGCAGTCAAACGTGCCATCCAAATCGTTGTCGATGCCATCTCGGCAGCGCGCAGCTGTGTTCTCCGCTTTGGGATCAAACGGCAAACGCGGAATAATTTCACCACATTGACCGGAAGTCCAACGGCAGTCCGGGTCCTGACAATCGACCAGTCCGTCGTGATCGTTGTCCTGGTGATCTTGGCAGGACTCGTCGCCGGTTTCATAGCCAAGTACGGGCTGCGAAGGCACGGTGTAACAGCTCCACGTCGCGAACAACAACATGGCAATCAGGGTGATTTTGCGATTTTGCGACATCCTGAACCTAAACCAGCCTTTCCCGACGCGACAAGCCGCGTGCCGACAACACAATCCGCGGCGATCAATGCACCAAACAACTGGCTTTTGTGCCACCGTAACGGCGCAGGAAGCCGACGTACATCATACACGAGCCGCCTTCATGGCAAACCCATTCACATTCTTTGTAATTGTTCTTGTGGAGCCATTTTTCCGTGTGGCCATCGACCGTTGAAATCAAACGGTTGTAGGTGGTGCCCTCGTAGCCCTCGTCATTGCTGTGGGTCGAGGTGACGACGAACGGCGGAATCCCTTTGGCCCACATGCCGCGCTTCTCTTCCTGCGCCAGCTTCTGCGCCGCAACAAAGCTCGGCGGCGATGGATCGGCCGTGACCGACATCGCGTGGGCTAAGCCTTTGCGGATGTTGTCCACGGCCAAGTCGGGGCATTCCCACAAGATTCGTCCATAGCCGTCCTTTTTCATGTCCGAAGTGCAGTGCCAAACGCCGCGACGCCCATTCAAGGTGGCCATTTTCGCATTGACGTACAATTCGTGCGGATCCCATGTGCCCCACCGGTGGGCACCGCCAAAACTCTCAAGCGTATTGAAGCCAGCGAGCCGCGCCTTGCTGCCGACAAGCGCACCGCCAAGTACCGTAAAACTATCGCCATCGTTGAAGTAGACCGGCGACGGAACGCCGTTGAGGAATACTTTGGTCTGCGGCTGTGCCAGCGCCGTCTGTGGCAAGAACAGCAGCGAAAGGACCGACCAAAGCCCAACAGCGTTGCGCAAGCGCGCAAAATGGCCTAAGCTTGCAAATTTATTAGACTTAATTGGGAATGCGGCTTGTTTCACGCTGGGCCTCCCGCTTTGCCTGCAACCCAGCGCCGGGTTTGCCGCACTGGCGAGGGACCCATTTGGCCGCAACAAATGGCGTCCGCAAGGCCAGACCGCCCGCAGGCACGCTACTTGTCTTTGCCGTTGCCGTCGTCGCCGCGTGAATCGACCATAATTGCAAAGTTTGGTTCGCGGAATTCATGGCGGCCGCATGTGGCCATGACCATCTTGATGACTTTGAACGGCACACCGCGGTCCGCTTGAATGATGATCTTGCGGCTGGGCTTGTTGCCTTGGCCGTCTTTGCCCGGCGGACGTTTCACGGCCGATGCAACTTCCAATGCCCACAGCGATTTGCCGACGCAACCCGGATCGCCTTTGCTGCCGTTCTTGGTGCAATCCAGCGCCCGCGACAGCGGGTCGATATCCCAACTGGGGAATTTTGCTTCATTAATTTCCGACAAACTGATGATCGGCTTGTTGTCGAGCAACATTTGCCCCGCATTTTGATCGCTGCCATGGGTCAGGGCAATCATCGGCGCGCGCGCCAACTGCGCTTGCGAACCGGCTTTGGGCATCGCGACGTTGGGATTCATCATCGACAGTTCGCCCGAGGCGCTGTACTGCTGGATCAAGAAGATCACCAACATGGTGAACAAATCGATCATGGGCACCACGTTGAGCGACGCGAAAATGCCCTTGCCGCTGCCGTGAACGATGGTTTCGCGGATGGCTTTGAGCGCTACGCCGCTGCCGGCTCGGGATCCTGGGTGGTGAACTGCCATTGTCGATGCTCCGTTTAAACTTTTCGGTCAAATCTGTGGATGTCGTGTCGAGCTGAGATTCAATTCTTCAAATCGTTGATCACAAAGCCTTCAGCGCTGAGCAAATTGATGTCGCCGACGGCCGGGTTGCGCAGACAGGTTTTCTTGTCCTTCTCATCGCAAACCGTCAAAATCGCATCCAGCGTACCAATAAGATGCATGTATTCAACAGGATCGGCGGCCACAACCATGATTTTGACTTTGTCGCCGAGCGCGGCATCTTTCATGAAGCCAGCCAGCGTTTCGCCCAATTTGGCGCGATCGTATTTCTTATAGCTTTCGACCACGCCGGCGCATTCGCTCAGCGAACCCTTGCCGCGGCAGATCTTGAGTTGGTCGGGCAGCAGCGGAATGCGCTTGGGCGCAACCAACTCCGGCTTGGGATTGGGCATTTTGTCCGCATTCCACAAGTTGACGAAGTAGCCACTGGGCGTAATCGCAATATTGATCTTGGGCTCCGGAACAGGCGGGGTTAACGGCTTGTTCTTGCTCGCTTTGGGCAGGGCTTGATCGACGTCGATCTTGGCCAATTGGGTCCACACGGCGGAGACCAGCAAAAAGCAGATCGTACACGCCAAAAGATCAATGAAGGGGACGACGTTCAGTGACGCGTCCGCTACACCACCCTTACCTGATGCTCCACCACCCATGGTTCACTCCTGACTCGCCGCAGCGATCTTTTTCAAAACAACGTCTCATTGGAGACAATGGATAAATTAACACGTAGCACTCTCAAACCAATGCACTTTTTCAAGCCGCGCATTTTGCTCTGCAAAGGGTCACACAGCGCGCGGCTGTGAACCGAAAACCCGCAGCTGGTGGCCGGTTGCCGCTCCCGCGCCGCTGGACGAATCCAGCGGCGCGGGGGGCACAGGCGAACAAACCGAAAGCAGCAGATACGCGAAACTTTTCAAGAAACCAGCGCCGCACTTGTTGAGAAACCGGCGACGCACTCTCTGAGCACCGCGCGACAGAGCGCGCAAACTGCGTGACACCAAGAATTAGGCGGCTTCTTCTTTGATGTCGCCCATCTTGTTGCGGTTGGCGACGATCAGATTGAGCACGCGAACGGTGCCTTCATCGATATCGCTTTTGATTTCTTTGGCTTTTGACATGAGCACCGCGAATGAAAGAACGCCGACGATGCCGGTCGCGAGACCGAACGCCGTGCAGTTCATGGCTTCCGCAATACCGTTGGACAACAAGCTGGAGCGCTGGGCCGGATCCACGTCCGGGCGACCAATCGCTGAAAACGTGTTGATCAAACCGGAAATCGTGCCGAGCAAGCCCGTCAAAGTCGCCGTGTTGCCGAGCAAGTTCAAATAGTCGATGCGTTTTTCGATCTGCGGAATCTCGCGCAGATACGCTTCGTCCATCGCTGCTTGAACTTCTTCGTCAGAACGCTTCACTTTGAGCACGCCCGCGTGAACGATACGCGCCAGCGGGTACTGGTACGTGGCGCACACCTTGAGCACGCGATTCAGATCGCCTTTGAGAATTGGCACTTGCAGGAGTTTGATGAACTCCTCTTTCTTCACGCTCGAGCGAATGTAGAGCACGAAAATGCGCTCAAACATGATCGCGAGAATGAACACAAGGTGTCCGAGGATGGGCCACATGCCCCAGCCGCCTTTTTCAAAGATTTCGGAAATAAAATGCATTTTGCGTAGCTCCTGTTTTGCCTGCTTGCGGTTTGCCTGCTTGCGGTTGTTCTGCTGCCCAGCAAGGTTCAGGTCAGCTTCATCAACGCGTGGGTGTTTTGCACCCGCGTGTCGCTTCTGCCGTCCAGTTGTCCTGCCTTTCTCTAGCCTTGTCCCTAAAGTCACTCCCGGGGCACTTGCCCGCCGAGTGTTCCACCGGCTGCGTTTTGGCGCATGTGGCGCAATTGTGCAAATTAAACATTTGCCGAATTGCGCAACCTGCTCAAACCACTTGCCAACTTCGAGCGCCTTGCTTGTGCAAACAAGCGGTTCGCTCAAACGCCTTGGCGCTTCGCGCTGAGCGAATAGCCTCTTTCCGCGGCGTTCAACGTTGAGCCCGCAGCGGCGTCGGTTTTAGCATCGCGCACTCCGTCGGGTCAATAGCCGCCGCCCTCAAAGGCTCAATTTGACCATGTCTTTGTAAACACGACGCTCTCACGCCAAATCGCGGCCACAACCGCCCAAACTTTGGTCTGAAATTGTGTGCATCCCTTTACCGGTGGCACCGGCGCCGCGCATCATGGGACCCATGACCAAGCGCGTGACTCTTCTGATCGATTCCATGGCTGCCGGCGGAGCGCAAACGCAAATCGCTTTGCTTGCCGCGACTTTGGACCGTTCGCGCTATGTGCCGCGCCTCGTTTGGTACAACGCAGCGCCGCGGGCGGCTGAATTGGCGCCCGATATCGACACGCTGCAATTGCCGCGCGGCGGTCGCTTCGATCCGAAGTTTTTTGCTGCCCTTGCGCGGCTGGGGTCACGTCAACATACCGATATCGTTCATGCTTGGCTGAGCGTGCCCGCGGCGTATGCGACAGTGGCCGGTGCGTTGCCGTTTCATGCGCCCGTGATCAGCGCGATTCGGTGTGCGATCGGGGCATTGCAAGCGGAACGCAATATTGCGTTGCTCTACGGGTCAAGCGCGTGGCTAGGCAATCACGTGACGATCAACGCGCACGATGTCGCGCCGTGGCTTTCGGAAAAAGGTATCCCGCCAAAACACATTGAATTTATTCCAAATATGCTGCCCCCTGCGATCGTTCACCGGCAAGTGTCGACACCGAACCAGCGCGCGGAATTGCTCGTGTCCCTTGGCTTGGATCCGGCGCGGCCGCCGATCGGTCACTTGGCGCGCTTTGATCGCTACAAAAATCAGGACGGCCTTGTACAAGCGCTGGCCGATGTACGCGATAAATTGGGCGAAGTGCCGCCCCTGTTGTTGGCGGGTCGCCAGCAGGACGGCGATCGCGTGGCCCACGTGCGCGGGCTGGCGCAGCAGCGCAACCTGGATGTGCGGATTATTCCACCGGTTCTTGACGCGGCGACCTTAATGGAAGCCTGCCGCTTCACCGTTTTGCCGTCGCATTCAGAAGGCACCCCCAATGCCGTCCTAGAGGCCATGGGGCTGGCTACAGTCGTCGTCGCCACGGCAGTCGGGCAAGTGCCTGAGCTAATTGTCCATGGCGAAACCGGTTTTTTGTGTGTGCCGGGTGACAGAGGTGCTCTCGCGGCTGCGCTTGAAGCTGCTTTGACCCAATCGCCTGCCGCTGCCACGCAAATGGGGGCAATGGCGCGTCGGAAAATGGTATCCCGCTTTGAACCAACAGTGATTGCAGGACAATATGCGGATCTTTACGACCGCGTCATCGCCCAAGACCAGCCGGTTTGGCGCGCGCGCTTGCTTGACGTTGCGCGACGCCTGCGCTAACTGCGGCCACACAAAGTGCAGCAACGGCAGCGGCCGAATCGGAGACAGTTGTGCGCAGAAGCGACATTGAAGAAATTGAAAACCTGTTGGGCGAGGATCCCATGCAAGCCGTGGCGGTTTCAAAGCGGATTGCTGAAGAAACTCCTGAAGATGCAGACGTCTGGGCCTGGCTGGCAGAAGCCCAGATCGAAGCCGGCGACGACGACGGCGCGCTGCGCTCGCTGGCGACCTACATCCTCAATGATCCAGAATGGTTGGAAGCGTACACGATGCGCGCGAATTTGCTGACGGAATTGGGGCGTTTTGATCAGGCCGCCATTGAACTTGAAGTCGCACGGGCCGTGGATAGCGAGGATCCGCGGTTGCTGCGCGCGGAAGCCTTACATGCTGAATTGCAAGGCAAATTTGACGAGGCCGATGATTACTACCGCGCCGCCGGCGAACTCGATCCGGCGTACCCGCCGCCAGCTCGCTTTGATCGCGCAAAGGTGCGCAATGCCGTGACGCGGCTGCTGCGCGACGCGGCCAAGCAAGGCCTTAAACTTGCAGCTGTTTTCGAAGAAATTCCGACCAAGGGCGGCGCCAAACAACGCCTGAGCCGCGGTCTTGAGCTGCGCGATTCAGGGACGCTTGTGGTCTATGTGCGCAACCTTGAACGTGAATTAGAATTTGAATCCGAATTGGATGAATTTGAAGCGCTGTTTGAAGAGCGCTTGGCGGAATTGGTTGAGGCAAATTAGCTGGTTGGACCGGAAACGCCTAGACCCGCTCAAAAGCACTGACAACGCCTTGGCCGACGCCGACACACAGCCCTGCGACGCCTCGCGCAACGCCGCGGCGGCGCATCTCATGCAAAAGTGTAATCACGATGCGGGCGCCGCTGCAGCCCAGCGGATGGCCCAAAGCAATCGCACCGCCGTTGACGTTGACCTTGGCGCGATCAACAGGCCATTGCCCCAAAACAGCCAAAGATTGTGCGGCAAAGGCTTCATTGAGCTCCACCAGATCGACGCTGTCCCACGTCCAATCGATTTTGCGCAAAAGTTTCTCCGCCGCCGGCACGGGGCCAATCCCCATGATCGTCGGATCGACGCCCGCACTCGCGCTGCCGCGGTATTGTGCCAACGGCTGCCAACCATAGCGATTTAACGCTGCTTCGCTGCAGAGCAGCAGCGCCGCCGCGCCGTCGTTCAGCGTTGAACTGTTGCCCGCCGTCACCGTACCGCCGTTGCGGAACGCCGCCTTTAGTTTACCTAACGATTCCAGACTACTACCTTCTCGCGGTCCTTCATCGACCTCGACGAGACTGATCGATTTGCCGCTTGTTACCTGAATCGCCGCGATTTCATGGACAAAACGTCCATCACGGATCGCATCCAACGCCTTTTGCTGGCTGTGCAGCGCAAATGCATCTTGATCGTTTCTGCTGATCTGGAATTTGTCCGCCAGATTTTCTGCCGTTTCGCCCATCGCTTGCAGCGGAAAACGCTTTTCTAGTCGCGGGTTTGGAAAGCGCCAACCCAGCGCTGTGTCGTACATCGTGTTGTTGCCGCGCGGCGGATCGGTAAAAGGTTTGCCGACTGCCCAGGGTGCCCGCGACATGCTCTCTACGCCGCCTGCCACGACAATTTGGGCCTCGCCCACAGCAATCATGCGCGCGGCTGCGTTGACCGCGTCTAGGCCCGACGCGCACAGGCGATTGAGCGTATGCGCGGCAATTTCGTAAGGCCACCCGGCACTCAGCAGCGCCATGCGGGCGACGTTGCGGTTGTCCTCACCGGCTTGGTTGGCGCAGCCCAGCACGACCTCGTCAACGGCCTCAGGTGCAAGATCTAAACGCGCCAGCAGGGCGTTGAGCACCTCACCTGCCAGATCGTCAGGTCTTACGCTGGCCAATTTGCCGCCGTGGCGCCCGATCGCGCTGCGCACGCCGTCGACGACAAACACGCGCTCAAGCGATTGATTCATGTTATTCCTCGGTTATTTTGCGCGCGCTGGCTGCGCAATCAGCACGTCTTTTTGTTCGCCGCGCACGTAGGCCAGCAAGTGCGCGACGGGCGCGATGCGGTCAAAAGTCGCACGCACAAAGCCCAACGACATCGCTTCGATCTCGGGGTCGCGCAAACCCGCCGCGGTAGCAATGGCGAGGATCGCCAAGTCCTGACGCTGGTGATTGACCAGCAATAGCGCAGTCATATCCATGCGATCGGCGAGAATTTCGCGACGGTGCGCTGGCAGCCACTGGCCACAGACCATGGCGCGCGCCGCACCGACGACCACCTCACCGACCTCCGGCATCCCCTTGAGTTCGGACATCGCGGCGACCAGCGTGCTGCGCAGTGCCTCATCGGGAGACATCCAGCCGGAAAAAAAGCGATCGTTCAGCAAAATTTCCGCAGCAGCCAAGCGACTTTGCAACAGCGCCTGATCTTCTTCATCCAGATCAAAGCCGATATCGCGCGCCAACACCGGTTCAACGCCGTTGAGGGCCCGTCGCACTTCTGCCTGATCGCCTTCAAAACCCAGGTTGCGGGCATCGCGGACATCCAGCCCCGCGCGAATGCGCCCGGCCACAAAAGCGTCAGAAATTTGTATGGTTACGCCGCCAAACTGCCCCTCGAGCCGCCCAAGTAGTTCCTTTTGCGCGGTGCGCGAGGTGTCGGGCAAATAATACGCCGACAAAAGCCCCTGCAATTCACTGACCATGGCCATAATGCAAAAAGGTCCATCTGTCTGCGACCATCCGCCCAAAAACAGCAGTTGCCCACCGGCACCGTCAAAGGACGAGGCATAACTCGGTAGCGGCTCGGGCTTGGTCGCCAAGCTCACCGGTGCGCGCGCTGCCGCCTTTTCTTGGACAGCGACGCCGCGCTGTTTGTAGCGAAACAAGATTTTCTTAGCGTGCTTCAGGTTGGCCTTGGTCGCCGCGTGTTCGCTGAGCAATTGGACCAATTCGACTTGGCCAGCGGCCTCCGCGACCACCAATAAAGCCATTTCAATATCAGGGCTTAGCGGTATTTTGAAGCTTGCTGGGCCCAACGTCACGGCGCCGCTGAGCAGGGCCATCGCCCGTGCCACTTCCGCCCCGCGCTGGGGCGGTGCCTGACCGGTTTGCAGCCACTGCACGGCCGCTAATGTTGTTGGAGAATTGGGCATTTCAGGCCTCAGCCAAAGGTGGGACCGCACAGGCCGCTGTGATGGCCGCTTGCAGTGCATTTTGGGCAGCATCTAGTTCCGCTTGGGCCGCTCGGACGGCCAGAAGCAAAAATTGCTCATCATTCAGTAGGTTTGCGGCGTGACGCAGGCGCACCAGCGCCACGGACCGCCCAAGTGCGATCAAAGTCTCAAACAAAGGTGGCGAAGTCGGCCGACCACAAACGGCCACCCGCACCGCCATCAGGGCGTCTCCCGGATTGGCGATTGTGGCAGAAACCGCAGCGCGCACCGCGGCTTCGACCGGTTCATGCTGCCAAGCAACGACTTCTTCCAACTTGGCGATCACGTCATCAAAAAATGCCTTGGACTGACGCTGGGTCAAACACGCCTTTTTCTTCTTGGCCGCGCAGCCGACCAGCAAGTGTCTGGCGTGCAAGCCATAGTCGCGGGCGCCGCAGTAGAAAAGATCGGCGTGGTTCATGAAATCGCCAAGCGAAGTCACGCGTTCTTGCACAAGGCCCGCGATTTCACCGTGGCGATTGTCGGCCTGGTAAAACGCAAAGACGCGTTCTGCTAATCCTTCCGCCGACATATCCCGCAGATACAAGCCGTTTAGCCAATCCAGCTTTTTCAGATCAAAAACGGGTCCGCCAAGCGAGATTCGCGTCAAATCCAGATCGGCCACAAAAGCGTCAAACGTAAACTTCTCAAGATCATTGCCGTCTGCATCTTTTCGCGAATAGCCCATAAGCGACAGAAAATTCAGCATCGCTTCTGGCAAGATCCCTGCTCGCTGGTAGAACTCCAGGCTCGTGGGGTTTTTGCGCTTGCTTATCTTGGACTTGTCCGCGTTGCGCAACAGAGGCATGTGCACAAAAATCGGCGCTTCCCAGCCGAACGCCGCGTACAGCGCCAAATGTTTCGGCGTGGAATTGAGCCATTCTTCGGCGCGGATCACGTGCGTGATGCCCATCAGGTGATCGTCCACGACGTTGGCCAAGTGGTATGTGGGTAAACCATCTGATTTTAGTAGCACTTGATCGTCAATTTGCTGATTGTCGTACACCACATCGCCGCGCAGCGCGTCCCTGACAACGGTGTCTCCACTTTGCGGCATCTTGAGGCGAATCACGCAAATTTCACCGGCTTGGGCCCGCGCTTGCGCCACATCAGAGGCAAGATCGCGGCAGTATCCGTCATAGCGTGCGGTCAGTTTTTGCGCCCGCTGCGCGGCGCGCACGCCGTCCAAGCGCTCCGCTGTGCAAAAGCAGCGGTATGCGTGGCCGGAGTCCAGCAACATATGGCAATGATTCCGATAAATTTCACTGCGCTCGCTCTGTCGGTAAGGCCCAAACGCACCGCCCACGTCCGGACCTTCGTGCCAGTTCAGCCCGACCCATCGCAGCGATTTGTAAATAGCCGCTTCGCTAGCCCGCGTTGAGCGCTTTTGATCTGTGTCCTCCATGCGCAGCACGAACTGCCCGCCGTGATGCTGGGCAAAAGCGGCATTGAACAAGCCGATGTACGCAGTGCCTACGTGAGGATCGCCGGTAGGACTTGGCGCGATGCGGACGCGAACTGGCTGACGGGGAACGGCAATCGGCATGGATCCAACCTGTTGCCAAAAAGGCGGCAACCTGCGCTGTAACGGGCGAGACCGTCAGCGGGCGGCAAAGCATGGCCATTGCGACGGCAGCGGTCAAGCCGTGCGCGGATCTGCCAGCGCATCGCGCAAAAAATCTTGTAGTTGCGTGTGGTTGCTCAAATCGACCGCGGGCGGTGCACGCGGCAGCAACAAGGGTTCCAAATCGGCGATGGCCTGCTGCACCTCACCGTTGATCACGACGTGCCACGGTGCCTCAGACGCCAACAATGCTTGCAACTCCTTGCGGGCTGTACGCAAACGGCGGTGCAGCGTCTCAGGCGTCTCACTGCCGCGCGCCTGCAACCGCGCCACCGTCAGCTGCCACCTCGGCGGCTGGACCCAGCAAAGACGCGTAATATCAGGAAATTGCCTCCAGATATTGTGCGCACCCTCAATGTCGATGTCAAAAAGGACGTCCTGCCCCAGACCGCGCAGCCTCTCGATTTCGTGTTTGGAAGTGCCGTACCAGTTGCCGTGAACCGCGGCCGATTCGACAAAGCCACCTGCCTGCCGCAACGCCAGAAATTCGGCAACTTCGACAAAATAGTAATCGACGCCATCGGCTTCATTGGTGCGCATGGGCCGCGTGGTGTGGCTCACGGAAAAAGCCCGCTTGCCGGGTGCGGTCTTTTGCAGACCGTGCGCGAGCGTGGTTTTCCCCGCTCCGGCCGGTCCAACCAGCACCAACAGGATGTGCTGGGTGTCACTCACTTGCTGGGCTCGGCCGCGGGTGCGGGCTTTTCTGTTGGCGCGGCGGCAGGTTCGCCCGTTGCCGCAGCCTTTTCCTGTCCGGGCTTTGCCGCCACGGCCTTGTGCGTTGCTGGCGCCAATTCGCCCAAATCGTCGGCGGTCATTTCCGCGGGCAGCTTTTGCCCGTCTGCGCGCAGGCCGTCGCGGACCATTTCTTGCACTTGCAGCAGCGTTTCTGCCTTGTGGCCGTTGACAAAAAACGTCGGCGTGCCGTCAACGCCAGCGTTATCACCGGCTTTCAAATCGGCATCGACAAAAGCTTGGGCTGCCGGCAGCGCAAAATCAGCCACAAATTTCTTGCTATCCAACCCGGGGATTTTTGCCGCCAATTTTTGCACGGCCGGCCAATCCAGTGCTTCGGCTTTGAAGAGCATATCGTGTAGTTCCCAAAACTTGCCCTGCTGCAACGCCGCCCACGCCGCCTTGGCCGCGCCTTCGGAATTGGGATGCGACAGCTTGAGCGGGAAAAATTTGTAGTACAGCGCAAAATTGTATTGCTTCTGCATTTTTTCCAGCGGATCGACGGCGCGGCGGCAAAACGGACACTCAAAATCGCTGAATTCGATGACGATCACCTTGCTTTGCGCAGGCCCGCGCAACGGCGACCCCTGGGTGTCAATTTGCACAACGGTGTTGAGTCGTTCAATTTCCTTTAGCAAAAGTCCGACGGCGGCCTTTTTTGCGTGTCCGGCCTGCAGGTAGCCGACCAACGCGTTGGCCAGCTTGGGCGCGATCGCACAATCACCGGCGTCCAGCGCCGCCGCAAACGATCGCGATTTACCGCACGGATCGAATTGCTCGTTTAAAATTTCTGCCAATATTTTCTTTTCCGCTTCGTCCAGATCTTTGGCATCGACGCCCTTGGGCAGAGCGGCCGCCGCAGGTACAGCCTGCTTTGCCGGATCGATCACGACAACTTGCGGATTAGCCGGCGGAATTTCTTTGGACGGGCTGGTCTCAACGGCAGCGGTTTGCGCGGAATCGGCATGTTTGCACCCGGTCAGCGCGAGGCTCGCGCACGTGATCGCGAACAGGGGTGCGAGCCGTGCAAGAAAAAAACGCGAAATCTGCATGAAGACTCCAAAATTTTGGACCAAGGGTTGCCCGTTGCCGTTGGCAACGGAGGCCGACGCGCACTAGCATGCGACTGTCGACGCTTCCGATCAACATTTCGGTGAAGCGATTGCATTTCCGAAAGCGAGGGCTTTTGAAATTTTTCCAAGAAACGCCCGCCCTTCGGTTGATCGTCGGGCTGGGCAGCAACCTCGGCCATTCGGGCGAGCTCGTGCAAGCGGGCTGGGCGCGGGCGATCGACGTGCTGGCGCTGCAGCGGCCGCAACTGAGCGACTTGATCGTTTCGTCTCCGGCCGAAAGCGCACACGGCGACGACTTCATCAATGCCGTTGGCTTGGGCTGGACGCATCTGCAACCGATTGAAATACTGCGACACCTTCAGTCCATCGAGCGCGAGTTCGGCCGCGATCGCGCAGCCGAGGGTTTTCACGGTGCGCGCACGTTGGATCTTGACCTGATTGATCTCGGCGCGCTCGTCGTGCAGTCGCCCGCGCTTACCCTGCCGCACCCGCGCATGCACCTGCGCGAATTTGTGCTGCAGCCGCTCCAGCAGATCGCGCCGGATTTCGTACATCCGCGCAGTGGTTTCACATTGACGGCGATGATCTCGCTGCTGTCCTGCAACGCGAACGTCGCCCAACATTCAGATATTTAAAGGAATTTTTCTTTGAAATCGCGCTTTTTCACGGCGTTGCTCTGCGCTGCGCTTTTGAGTCACTGCCAACACGAAGCGGCGCCGCCCCAGCTGTTTGTCGGCTTGCGCGACGGTCCACCTCCGCCGCTGCAACTGGGCCAAATCGAACTCAGTTCGATGCAAGCCGGCAACGCGCTGATCGACAGCATGCTGCTCATGGGCGCCGAAGACGACGTCGTGGCCATGCTTTTGACCTCAGCCGGTCAAATCAGCGCGGCGCAGATGAAAGCCAATCCGTCGACGCGCCTGTGGATTGCGCAATCAGTTTACAGACTTGTGCGTGCGCCGGGCTTTAGTTCGCGTTTTGAGGCCATTCGCAAGATTGTCGACACGCTGCAAGGTGCAGCGCCCCAATCTGCCGAAGCTGCGTTTTGCCGCGCGTTTTTGCGCTGGATTTTGCTGGCCGACGGCAAGGGCGGCATGAAATTGGCTGGGCTAGACCGTCAGATCGCCATTGATTTGCAACGCGATCTGGGCGCCATCGTGGAAAAACACCCCAGTTTTGTCGGCCCAGGCGACTTCACGCGAGCGCGGATGATCGCTGAGCTGGCAGCGGTGAACGCCTTGTTGCTTCAACCGGTTGTGCTGCCAGTCGCCGCTACCCCCGCTTCCATCTTTGCACCCAGCGAACCCACGCCGTCAGGGCTGAACGGCAGCGGCAAACTTCCGTAGCGCATCGCGATCTAGCAAACGGCGCGCGTTGTCGCGGTAAAGCTTTTGCAGCACGTCGTTGGGCACATCGATGGCGTCGATTTTCCAATTGCCCTGAATCGGACTTGGGTGATCAATGCGTTTTTGCGCGGTCTCCAGAAAGCGAAAGTGTGCAAAATAGAACGGCATTACGTCGACCATTTTCGGCTCGATTTCGCCATTGCTGCCCAACATCAGGCCTTCTTCACTAATGCCGATATCGGTGCCAAAAACCATGCGATCTTGCCATTTGATGAAAAACGCGCGCAACTTTTCCGGCGGATGGCGGCCAAATTCGCCCACCCGCGCCGCGATGTCGACCCACACATTGGGATTGCGCGTGAGCAAACCGTCGACATAATCCAAATCTTCTGCGGCATTGCCAAAATGAACGGCGACAAAAGTCGTCGTCTTGTTGTCGTGGTACATTTTTTCCGCTTGGCGCAACAATTCCGCCCAGGGCGGCACCGGCGGATGCGGCTCCGTGTTCCCTGGTTTACCATCTGGGCCTTGCAAAAGCTCAGGCGGAATCGGGCCATAGGCCCAGTACGGGTGGGCGTGCAGTTCATCCCACCTTTCGTTTTTGCGGTCCAGCGGCAGCCAAAATGCCTTGGGATCGGCGATGTGAATTGAAACCGGCACGCCCAGATCGGCGGCCTTTTTCCACAGCGGCTGCAGCCGCGGATCGTCGACCGCTATCAACTTTTCATCGGCGTCGGTCGCCCCAAGTCCCAGAATTTTTGGAATTTTTAGCCCCCGAAACCCATAGCGCTCCACCGCGTCCTGCAAACGCGCGGCTTCGCGTTCACCCCACGGCTGCTGGCCAACCGCGCCAATCCCCTGCCAATCCGGCGTCATGAAATTGACCACACGGCCGCCGAGCTTGTCGGCCAAAATTTTCGACTCGATCCACGCCTGTGGTCCGCGGTGAAAACTGCCACCGCTCAAGTTGACCATCATTTCTATGCCATTTTCCGTCATGATCTGCGCCACGCGATCGACGCCGTCCAAACTCAAATGCGCGTGATAATCGATAATTAACGGCCGCGTATAGCCAGGCCGCAGGGGTTCGGTCGGGTCAAATGGCGCTTTTTTGGGCGGGGCGACTGCGTTGGCGTTGATCGGCGCGGCAACAGCGCCTTCAGCCTGCGCAGGCGCTGTCGCGGGCGGGACGGATGCCTTGGCCGGCACGGCCGCGCGGCGCTGGCAGCCAAAAAGCAGCAGTGCAAAACCAATCAAAAAAATGTGGCACTTGGCCATGATCTACTATCCCTGCGCCGATGCCGCTTTGCGCACCGTTCGCTGTTCTATCGGCTTGCGGTAATTGCTTCCTTGAAAAATTCGCTGGACATAGACGCCGGGCGTATGCACGCAATCCGGTTCAAGTTCACCTACTTCAACAAGATGCTCCACTTCGGCGATGGTGATTTTGCCCGCCGCGGCCATCATCGGCGCGAAATTGCGCGCAGTCTTGCGGTACACCAAATTGCCCATCCGATCGCCCTTCCACGCCTTGATCAATGCGAAATCGGCGCGAATCGCCGTCTCCATCACGCACATCCGGCCACCAAAATCGCGGACCTCCTTGCCTTCAGCCACCTTGGTGCCAAAACCAGTCGGCGTAAAAAAGGCAGGTATCCCCGCGCCGCCGGCGCGAATGCGTTCCGCCAGCGTGCCTTGCGGGTTGAGTTCGACTTCCAGTTCTCCCGCCAGAAATTGTCGCTCAAATTCTTTATTTTCACCTACATAGCTAGATACCATCCGCCGCACGAGTTTGGCTTGCAACAACACGCCCAGGCCATCGTTGGTCGTGCCACAGTTGTTTGAAATAAGGGTCAGATTGCGTGAACCGCGCTGCAAGACCGCCGCGATCAGGTTTTCCGGATTGCCACAGAGGCCAAAACCCGCGACCAAAAGCGACGCGTTGTCATGGAGATCAAAAAGCGCACTTGGCGCATCGGCGTAGACTTTATTCACGTACGGCTCCGATCGAAGCTGAAACCCACATCGCTAACAAATGCCAGACGCACAAGGCTTATTTCTTCCCGCTCTTTTTTGCGCCGGCCTTGTTCGCCCGCGTCGGCTTGACGCCGCTGGGAACTTTGTCCGCTTTTTCGGCGTCGGGCGCAAGCGTGGCATCCTCATCGACCGGCTCAATGTGCTGGGCCTTGGTCATCGCCGCCATAAATCGTTCCATCAAAGGCGCAATTTTTTCACGGCCATACAGATCGAGCTCGCCTTTTTCGTCCTCGGTGAGCGCCTTGATCAGCGTTTCAGCCTGAGCCGCAAAAGATTCTGACTGCGTCTTGAACTTATCGATGATCGCTTTGATTTTTGCGTCGCTGTCGCCCGCCGCTTCGACCTCTTGCACGACTTTTTCAACCATCGCCACCAATTTATCAACAGCATCGATGGCCGCCTTCATCGGCGCAGTGGGCGGCGGATCATGTGGATCTCCTTGCGGGTAAAGCGCGGCCTTAAAGGCCCTTGCCGCTGGCCGCAATTCTTTTTGCACGTACGCTTTGGCCGCCGTCTGATCGTTTGGCCCAAACGTCGACCAAGCCGGTGGTTCTGGCTGCACCTGTAGCAATGCCGCACGAAAACGGGCATGTAGCGCCTCTTTGGCCGCGTCACCGTGCGTGTGCGCGACGCTCAACGTCAGTTGGCGAATTTGATTGGACGCCGTGTCCACCAACGCCTTTGCCTGCGCAAGGGCGGGACTTTCTGCCTCTTCATCGGGCGTTTCCGACGTTTCGGCGGCCGCGGCCGGCTCAACCAAATGCTGCAATTCAGCCAGCTTGGGCAGCAAGTTTTGCTGCAACCACGCATCGACCACCTGCTTGTCCGCTTTGTTCAACTTGTCGTAGATCGCCGTGACGTCATGCTCCATCTTGGCGAGTTCTTCCTGCATGGAAGCCTTGGCTTTTCGCACAACGTCTGCTGCCGCGGCGCCGGCTTTGACCTCAACGACCAAACCGTCGATCGCGCGGGTCGTCTGTTCCAGACGCTTGATGATTTGCTTAATCGCCGTAGGGTTGCCCGCTGCTTCGGTTTCGGGTTTGGCCGTCTCGGCCGGTTTGGCAACGCCGGGCGCGGCCTTGGGGTGCGGCTCAGCCGCCAACGCACAAGGACCTGCGCACAAGACAAAAAAGGCCAGCGCTGCTGGGGCAAACCAAAAGTCTCGGCTGGTTGTTTGCGCTGAATTCGCCGCCATCTCTGCCCTCATTTGCACCCGCTCCAGCATGCCAAACTGCCCGTCAAAAGTCTTGTTTGGAAGCAAAAACAGCAACGGCGCAACAGGCTTTCACCTGTTGCGCCGTTGCAAAAAACGCGGTCACGCCGGAGGGCAGGGACTTTGTTTACTTGGCCGGGCCATCAGCCGGCTTGTCGCCAGCGGGAGCAGCCGCAGCCGGAGCCGCGCCAGCGGTCGGAGCCGCGCCAGCAGCCGGAGCCGCACCAGCAGCCGGAGCCGCACCAGCGGCCGGAGCCGCGCCGGGGGCCGGAGCCGCGCCGCCTTCGGCCGGAGGAGCGCCCGGGGCGCCACCAGCTGGGGGCTGACCGGCCATCTGCGCTTTCATCATGACGCCCATGAATTTACCCATGATCGGCGCCATTTTCTCTTTGCCGTACGCATCGAGCTGCTTCTTCTCATCGTCCGACAACGCCTTGGAGAGGGCTTCGCCCTCCGTCTTCATGCCTTCGGTCGACTTCTTGAAGCTCTCCGTGATTTCTTTGACTTTTGCCTGATCGGCACCAGCAGCTTCGACTTCGGCGATCATTTTCTCGACGTCGCCGGCCATTTTGTCGATCATGGCTTTGGCTTTGCCGAGGTTTTCACCACCAGCCGTCGGTGTGCCGGCGGCAGGAGCGGCGGCCGGAGCGGCAGCGGCGTCAGCACCAGCAGCAGCCGGAGCGGCGCCGTCAGCGGGTTTGGCTTCTTCTTTTTTGCAGCCAGTCATTGAAAGGGCAACGCTGGCAACGGAAACGGCCACTAGACCGCGCATCTTGACCATGAACATCTGAAACTCCTTGAGGAAACCAACACAGGTCGCAAAGCTTCACTTCACTCAAGTTCACTGCAACATGCAGCGAAATCAGACCGGCTGGTAAAATGCTCGATTGAGCGGCTAATGACCCAAAATGAGTCAATTTTGCGTGGCGCTGAAATGTTTCAGCGCCATTTGCTTAGCGGTTGTCGCGCGTTGCGGCAAGACGTTGGGCAGGGAATTCGACGCCGCCAGCGTTTGCTGTGGCGTCTATAAAACGCAGCGAGGGGCAAGACCTCACGGCCTTGCCCCCCACTACTTTTCTTTTACTAACGCTAGGTAACGTGTTTCAGGCGCGAAGCCCGATCCAAATTACGGGTGCGCAGGAGCAGCGCCCGGGGCGGCAGCCGGAGCGGCCGTCGGGGCAGCACCAGGAGCGGCAGCGGGAGCAGCGCCAGCCGGAGCGGCCGCGGGGGCAGCACCGGGAGCGGCGGTCGGGGCGGCGCCAGCAGCCGGCATGGCGCCAGCGGCGGGGGCGGCACCAGCGGCGGGAGCCGCGCCGGGAGCAGCAGCCGGATCAGCCGGTTTGGCCGCTTCAGCAGGCTTGGCCGCTTCCGCGGGTTTGGCCGCTTCAGCAGGCTTGCCTTCGTCTTTCTTGCCTTCTTCTTTCTTCTCGTCGGGCTTTGCAGCCTCGTCTTTCTTGCCTTCTTCTTTCTTCTCGCCTTCAGCAGCAACGGCGCCTTCGGCAGGTTTTTCTTTTTTCTCGCAACCGGTCATACCAACGGTGAGACCAAGTGCGGCAACAGCAAACATCATACGATTGAAACGCGAAGCAACCATGTGCTTAAACTCCTAAAATTGGGACGCTCAACGTGTTTTCGCGCTGCCGCGGTGGTTTTTTTGCCACCGCTTGGAAGCCATCGAATAGTCGGTTTGAGACTCTACCTGCAACAAGCACCGATGCCTTTTGCAGCTATTACCCACCAAGCTGGCAATATGTTAGTGCAACGTCGCTGGGTGTCAATACGTTTTCGACATGCCCCGCACAACTAGGTAAAATTTATGCGCTTGTGCATGGGTTCGCCCTGTGTTTGCATGCGCCGGTCACCCTCGGAGGCCTGTTCATGTTGTTCGAATTAGTCGCACCTTATGCCCCCGCGGGCGACCAGCCGGCGGCCATCGCCGCACTGGTAGATGGCTTAAATAAAGGGGATTCCGCGCAAGTACTGCTCGGCGTCACGGGGTCTGGCAAGACTTTTACGGTCGCCGCGACCATTGCGGCGCTGCAACGTCCGGCACTGATTTTGGCACCAAACAAAATTTTGGCGGCGCAATTGCACGCTGAATTCAAAATGTTGTTCCCCAACAACGCCGTTGAGTATTTCGTTAGTTATTACGACTACTACCAGCCCGAAGCCTACGTTCCGTCGACCGATACGTACATCGAAAAAGATTCGATGATCAACGAAGAAATTGATCGCATGCGCCACGCCGCGACGTATTCGCTGCTGGAACGCTCGGATGTTATTATCGTTTCATCTGTATCGTGCATCTATGGCATCGGAGCCGCGGAAAGTTATCTGAGCATGCGCGTCAACCTTGAAGTTGGCCAACGCATCCGTCGCGATGAACTTCTGCGTCAACTTGTGGATATTCAATATGAACGCAACGATATGGAACTGGCGCGTGGCAACTTTCGCGTTCGCGGCGACGTGATCGAATTGCAGCCGGCTTACCACGACGATCGCGCGGTGCGAATCAGCCTTTGGGGCGATGAAATCGAAAAATTACAATGGGTTGATCCGCTCAGGGGGGTAATCACCGGACAAACCGATCAACTGGCGATCTACCCCAATTCGCACTACGCCACGCCGGAGGCGCAGCTGGCTCAAGCCCGTGAAAGTATTGCGCAAGAATTGCAAACCCGCTTAACTGATCTGCGCGGATCGCACAAATTGCTGGAAGCGCAGCGCTTGGAACAACGCACGATGTACGATTTGGAGAACCTGCAGAGCCGCGGTTTCTGCAACGGCATTGAAAATTACGCCCGCCACCTGACCGGTCGCGAAGCTGGGCAACCGCCGCCGACACTCATCGATTATTTTCCAAAGAATTTCGTGACCTTTCTCGATGAATCGCACGTGATGGTCGGCCAGATCGGCGGCATGTTTCGCGCCGATCGTTCGCGCAAGGAAACGCTGGTCGATCACGGCTTTCGCTTGCCGTCGGCGATGGATAACCGTCCGTTAAGATTTGAAGAATTCATGGCCAAGGTCCCGCAGTTGGTCTACGTCTCGGCCACGCCGGGCGATTTTGAGTTGGAACAGACCCAGGGCGTGATCGTCGAACAGTTGGTGCGTCCCACCGGTTTGGTCGACCCAGAAGTTGAAATTCGGCCGGTGGGCAGTCAAGTGGATGACCTTCTGGGAGAAATTCGCATTCGCGCGGCCAAGAAGGAACGCGTGCTGGTCACCACGCTGACCAAAAGGATGGCGGAGCATCTGACCGAATATTATGAAGAACTGGGCGTTCGCGTTCGCTACATGCACAGCGACGTCGATACGTTGGAGCGCATCGAACTCATTCGCGGCTTGCGCGCAGGCGACTTTGACGTGCTGGTTGGCATCAATCTTTTGCGTGAAGGCCTTGATCTTCCAGAAGTATCGCTGGTGGCGATCCTCGATGCGGACAAAGAAGGCTTTTTGCGATCGCGGCGATCGTTGATTCAGACCATCGGCCGCGCGGCGCGCAATATTGAAGGCCGGGTCATTCTTTACGCCGATCGCATCACCGATTCCATGAAAGCGGCGATCGAGGAGACCACTCGACGTCGCGAAAAGCAGACTTTGCACAACCTGAGCCACGATATTACTCCGCAATCGGTGCGCAAATCGGTGGAACCGGCCAAGATCGAAGTGGCACTTGGTGAATCATTTACCGCACTTAATAAAAAGGGCCGCCAAGAGCTTGAAAAGCAGATCACGGACGTGCGCAAACGCATGAAGGCAGCGGCCGTCGCCATGGAATTTGAAGAAGCTGCGCGTTTGCGCGACGAAGCGCGGCATCTGGAACAGGTCTTAATGGCGGTGATGTAACTATTTGGCCGCGCGCCGCAGCGCGTACCATTTGGTCCGCGGCGCTCGGCCCAAGCGGATGCGGCGCAGCAGCACGTCCACCAGCAACAGCACCAAACAAGCGCGCGCCAGATCCGGCCACAGCCACAGCCAATCCTTGTGCGTTTGACCGCGATTATCCAGCCATTGCGCGGGTTTGGAGTTCAACTGCCCACCTGTCGCCGCAACTAGATCAGCCGCGATCGCCGCGTGCACGTCGGGCAGGCGATGCTCGTCCGGATAGGGGTGCACGGCCGTCGCGCGACCGGACGCCAGCACGGGCGTTTCCGCGCTCGCGCGCAGGGTTGCGTACACGTCATACGGTCCCAATTGAGTCAGGGGCAGCGTGGCTTCGTAGTGACCGGCGGCGACTTCGGCCAGGGCGACGTGCTGGTGCGCGCCATCGGGCAGCTGAATATCTGCTTGCGCAACCAGACCTTGCATATAGGCCTCCCCCTCATCCACGGCATCGACGGCGACGCGCAGGCGTTCGATTTCGCGCGTCAATTGCACTTTGACTTCGGCGCCGAGTTGTTCTTGCAAAAGATCGCGCGACAGTTGGCGCGCCAAGACAGAATAGCCTTGAAAATCTAGCCATTTTGCAGCCCATCGGTTCTTCAAGTCGCTGGTCCACACGGCGACTTTGCCCAAGCCCAAACGCCAGCGCACCAAAAGCGGCTTGCCGTTGTTCAAACGCAGAATTTCTTCCGCGCCCGGTTTGACCTTGGTTGGCAAAAAGCCGCCCAGCGCTGGGGCATTTTCGATATGGACGCCCTGCAGCAAATCGATCCGCCCCTTGGCCACCCGCACCGCCCGCACCGTTTGCTCGATCACCGATTCTCCCGCGATCAGTTTGGTTTCTTTGACAAAAATCCGCGGCAGCGTTTCGGGTCGGTCGGTAAAATAGCTGCGGCCGCCGCCGCGGTCGGCGATCATCTCCAGCAGCCCTCGATCGACATCACTGCCAACGCCCACTGATGACACGGTTATCCCAGATTTGCGCATCTGGCGGATCAGCGTATCGATCCCTTGGCGCGGCGCTTGGCCATCGGTCATCACGATGACGTGTTTGATTTTTGCAGGTATCGCCAGCAGTTGCTGATACGACAGTTCCAAGGCCGGATAGATGTGCGTGCCGCCCGATGCTTGTAAGTGCGAAATATCACTAGCAATACGAAAGCGATTGCCCGCCCGCTGCAGCCGCACCGCCAATTTGGCCTCCTGATCAAAAGCCACGATGCCGATGCGATCTTCTTCACCCAAAGCTTCTGCCGTTGCCCGCGCCGCTTCCTTAGCCAATTCAATCTTTTGCCCTTGCATCGAGCCTGATTTGTCGATCGCCAGCATGATCGCGATCGTCGGAGATTCCAATGTATTTTCAACGTCCATCTTCACCGGCAACACGACTTTGTCAAAATACGTATTTTGATACCCACCCGACCCAAGGCTGTTTTCACCGCCGATCACCAAAAGCCCGCCGCCTTGGCGGACAAAGGCATCCAAGTTGCGCATATCGCCGTCAGTCAGCAACGGCACGCCGCGGGCAGAGATCCTCGGCACATCGCTCAAGATGATGCCCGCATAATGCTTGAGTTCTCCTAGACTTCGCGGCAGGCCGTCTTCAGGCACCGCGTCGACTTCAAAGTCGTCGATCAGCGCCCGCGTCAAGTATTGCGCTTGGTTCATGCGGCCTTCGACGTAGAGCAGTCGCGGTCGCGCCCGCACAACCACGCGGCCGCGTTGGGCATTGTTGCTGGCGAAGCGATCCTTGCCCTGCAAGACTTGGCACGCGGCGGCGATTTCCGCCGTGCCAGTGTCGCGCAAGCGCAACTCGCCAAGCGCGATGCGCGCGTGGCCCGCGGCCAGATTCATCTGCGTGGGCGCGACTTTGCTGCCGGTCGCCATCAAAGTGCAGCGCACTTGGCACGGCGCGGTGGTTTGCACAAAAATCGCCACAGGGAAGGGCACATTGGAGCGCACAACCGCCGGCAACTCAAAACGTTCTACGACAAATTCAGCCGGTTGCGGCATCGGCGGCAAAACGGGCGTGTGCAATTGGACGCCCGCGCGCTTAAGCGCCTCTGTGAAACGCCGGGCATCGCCGCGCGTCTCAACGCCATCTGACCACAGCACAAAATGGGCGACACTGTGGCCATCCAGCGTCGCCAGGGCGGCATTCAGCGCTCCCGCTAGGTCCGTTTGCAACCCGCTATCGGCATCGCGGGCAAGCGTAAGCGCTGGAATGCTTTCCGTATCGGTGCCCGTCGGTGGCCACGGCAGCAGCACGGCATGGGCGTCAAAAGCGATCACCTGGACCGCGGGCGCCTGGGTTTCAGCCACACGCAATGGGTCAAACGGCTGCTTTTTCGCCCACGCCCGGGTCGCTATTTCACTTTGCACAATGCCATCTTCAGCCGCGCGCAACAGGGCATCGGGCACAGATTCAGAGCGATCGACCAAATGGATGATCTGCACGCGTTTGGGTTGTTCCTGCAGCGAACGCGGCCCCGCAACCGTGAAGGCCAACAGCGCAACCAATGACATCCGCAGCAAAACTTGAACGAATTGCTGCCATTTGGGCAAGTCGGTCCGCGACCACGGCAGCGCCAAGGGCAGTAGGAACGCCAACGCGCCTAACCAGAGCAAATTGGGTTGAGCCAATGTGATGCCTTGAATCTGCAACCAGTTTTCGCACCGCGGCCACGCCCACAACGTGCCAAACGCCAGCGCACACGACAGCACAAGCACGGCAACAAAAGTAAGCAGCTGTGGGCGCTTGGGCGTCATAGCGTCCTCCGCCGCAGGTACAAGAACCACTCCACGACCAACGCCACGGCCGCCGCGATCAGCCAGCGTGCCCAAAGCGGCCACATCGCGTGATCTGGCGGCGGCCCGAGTCGTGCCGGCCGTTCGGCGTAGCTTTTTCCAGAAGGGTTCACGATTACAAGCGATTCGCTCGCGGGTAGGACGGTTGCGCGCGCTACGACTTGGCCTTCGCGCGCTCGCCAGGCGTGAATCCCATGCGTTTCAGAACTCGCCAGCAATTGCGCCGCCGAAGATCGCGCCGCCTGTGCGGGTCGTCCGGGCTCTAGGTACTGCCAATCCGTCGCATTTTCAGGTGATTCCACGGACCACGGCCGGCCCAGTTCCAGCGGCGCGACCAGTTGCTCATCCTGTCCGGCCAGCCACGTAATCGCGTTGCCCAACAAGATCGGCATGGCGTAACGCAACGGCAAATCGGTGTCGCTGAGATCGAGGCCCCACATCACCGACCGCACAGGCAGAACGCTAGCGATCATCACAGGATTTGCCGGACGCGCCACGGCGAGCACGATGTCATCGGTTTGCGTTTGCGCGATCCGCACCGCTCCGAAATTGGTATCCTGAAAGCTAACCCCGCGCATCAATGGGTGTTCGCCGGCTCGGACGATGAGTTCAGGATTGGATTTCAACTGCGTTGGTTTATCGACCGCTGCGTCGTACCCTTGAATGCGCAAATACGGTTGTCCGGCCGGGGGCAGGGCGGAAACCTGATCGAGGATCACCACGTCGATGTGATGGCGACCGCGGTCGCTGGCGGCAAAGTCCCCAGGTTTGTAGTCCTTTTGTCCGACCAAGGTGGGTACGACGCGGTCGTTGGCCAAGAGCGCCGCGCGCAAATACATATTTTCTTGCGCGCCCACCAAAAGCACACCGAGCTTGCCGAGCGCCGGCAACACCGCGAAACCCCAGTCGTCATGCGCAGCGATATCGGCAAAATCAGGCTGCACAGGCCGGATATGCACTCCAAAACGCGCAGAAGTCAGATCCAGCGCCGCCACAGTCTGCTGACTGACGCCGGGCGGCAGGCTGACATCGACGACACGGCGCAGGGCTGCATCCTGAGCAAAATCCGCAGGTAATTGCGCCTGATCCGCTGCCGACAGCAGCAGTTGCGCCGCCACCGTGTGCAAACCGTCGTTGCGCACCCGCGCGCTCAAGGTGCCGCGGCCGCTGTCGGCTGCATCGGGGCGAATGCGCACTTCCTCGACCGCCAAATTTTGCAGCCCGCTATTCAGCGGCTCGCGCCACTTCCTTTGGCCATCCAGCGGATCGTACAGCCGCGCCGGTCCGACCCAGCCGTGCTCCACGCTGCTTGTGGCCATTTGCGCCAAATCGAGGGCCGGTCCGCCATCGCTGAGCAAGACAATGCGCGGATCTTGCTGATTTTTCAAAGCTTGCTCGGCCACCGCAAGCGCCGCGCGCAGATCCAGACCGCCCTGCGTCGGCGACAAATCGCGCAAAATCTGTTTAAGGACATCGCGTTGTGTACCCCAACCGCTGCGGACAACGGCCTGACCCGACGCCGCGATCAGCAGGAATTTTTCATCCTCCGGGGCGCGATCGAGCCAAATTTGAGCGGTAGCGACCGCTTCCTGCAAACGCGACACGACGCGGCCTTGCAGCGTGCCATCGGTTGCCGCCATCGAAGCCGACGTATCCACAATCAAAACCGTGTGCCGCGCGGCTGACAACGGCGCCTGAGGGTCCGTCGTCGTGCGCAAAAGTGGGTCGGCCAACGCCGCGATCACCAGACCCGCGATACAAGCGAAGAGCAAAAAAGACAGCAAGCGCCGCCAATTTTGCCCCAACACCTGCGCTTGCGACTGCTCCAGCACCCGCTGCCACAGCCCGCCGAACGGCACTTCAACTTGGCGTCGGCGCGGCCGCAGCACATACAACAGCGCCAGGGCGGATAGGATAATTCCAGCAAGTTCAAAGACTTGACGTGGATCGGTCAGCAATCCGCTCATCAGCCTAGGAAGCCTCCTTGACGGAAGATGCGCATGACGACGTCGTCAAATGGCACGCTGATGTCGACTTGCAGGCAGCGCGCGTTGGCGGAGCGGGCCGCACGGCTGATTTCCTGCGAGAATTCCTCAAAGACTTTGCGGTATTGCGCCATCAACGCCGGCGTCAGAACAAATTCGCGCAGTTGCTTGGTTTCGCAATCGATAAGCGTCAAATCGCCTTGGATGTCGGCATCGAGCAGCGACCGATCGCATAGATGCAGCACCATCGGCTCAAAGCCGCGCAGCGCCAGATCGCGTAGGCCATCGCCAAGGCCCGTCGGATCGTAAAAATCGCTAATGATCACGGCCAGTCCGCTGCGCGGCTGCGTGCGCGTGAACAGTTGCAGCGACTGCGTGATATTGGTTTTTCCGCCCGGACGCACCGCCGAAAGCGCGCGCAGGATGCGGAAGAACTGACTTTTGCCGCGCAGCGGTCGCATCGGCGGCGGCGCATGGTCGTCAAACGGCACCACCGCGACCCGATCCAGATTCGACAATGAAATATACGCAAGAGCTGCGGTCACTTGCAGCGCGCGATCCAACAGATGCGTCTCACCGTCCGCGGCCATCCCCATGGAGGAGGAGCGATCGAGCAGAAAATACACGCTCAGATCCTCTTCCTCTTCATATTGCCGCAGTTGCAGGCGTTCGGTGCGCGCAAACAAATTCCAATCGATGCCGCGCAGGTCGTCACCCGGCTCGTAGTCGCGGTGATCGGCAAATTCGATCCCGCTGCCGACCTTGCGACTGCGGCGTTGCGCGCGTTGCCCCGAGGTCGCCATCCGCCGCGCCATCAACGCCAACTGCTCGACTTTGCCCAGAAAACTCGCGTCGAACAGATCCTGACGAATGTGCTGATTTTCTCCGTCCGCCATTGTTCACTCCGGCGGCTAGCGTTTGGCCGTTTGCAGCCATTCGGCATACATCAGTTCGATCACCTGATCGGTTTTGATGCCATCGGCTTCGGCGTCAAAATTCAGCAACAGGCGATGGCGCATGACGGGTTTGCTCAGCGCTTGGATGTCATCGACCGACGCGTTGGCGCGTCCCATGGTCATTGCCCGCAATTTCGAACCCAAAACCAGCGCTTGCACCGCGCGCGGACTTGCGCCGCCGCGCAGGTATTGCTTGGCGGCCTTGAAATTGCCTTGCGAACCGCTGACCAACTGCACCGCGCAATCGACCACATGGTGGGCAATCGGCAAATGCATGGCAAATTCTTGAATTTTCAGCATTTCCTCGCCGTTCAGTACCCGCTCGACTTGCGGCGGCACCGTTGCCACCGTGCGCAAAGCGATCGCATGCAATTGGGCAGGCGTCGGAAACGGCACGTTGAGCTTAAACAAAAAGCGATCGAGTTGAGCCTCCGGCAGCGGATAAGTCCCCTCCATTTCAAGCGGATTTTGCGTCGCCATCACAAAGAACGGCGCCGCCAACGGGTACGTCTGCCGCCCGACGGTGACCGTGCGCTCCTGCATCGCTTCGAGCAGGGCACTTTGGGTCTTGGGCGTGGCGCGGTTGATCTCGTCGGCCAGCAAAATATTTGTGAAAACAGGGCCTTTTTGAAAAACAAATGCCCGACCCCCTTTGGCATCATCGACCAAGATCTGCGCGCCGATGATGTCCGACGGCATCAAGTCAGGCGTAAACTGTACCCGCGAAAAATCCAAGTCCACCGCCGCCGCAAGTGCGCGCACTAGCGACGTTTTTCCCAATCCCGGCACCCCTTCCAAGAGCACATGGCCACCGGCAAGGACGGCCAAGATCACGTTTTCGATGACCTCTTCCTGCCCGACAATGATCTTAGCCAGTTCAACCCGAAGCTTCTGCAATTTCGCAGCAATCTCCTGCATTTCTGCTTGGATTTGTGCCGCATCTTGTCCTGCATATTCGCTAGTCATTGCTACTTCTCCCTGATGCATCCTACCGCGGTCGAATTTGCTCAAAATAACGCCGCACTGCGGCTCGCCGACTCGGCGGCAAATTTTCTTTGTCGAGCATTTCTTCCGCCACACCGCTGTAATCGACGTAGATCTGCCGCCAGCCGGCACGGGCAAAGCCTTTTTTCGCCGTGTCGTTCATGACTTTCTTGACGTCGGGTCCATCGCCTGCCTGGCCGGTGAGTTTTTCGCGCTTGCCGCCTTGGACTCCTTTGGAATCGCCTTTGCGATCATCGCCTTTCTGGTGACCCTGGCCGTTGCCATTGTCCTTGCCATCGGGCCCATCGCCCTTTTGGCCGCCTGCGCCTTGGGCCGCTTCGTCGCGCATCTGGCTCATGCGCCCCGGATCGTCCAGTTTGCCCTTGCCGAGCTTATGCCCTGATTTCTTTTGCCCTTGTTGCGGCTCGCCGCCGTCGCCATCCTCGCCGACTTCTTCGCGTCCCTGGCCAGCCTTGCGCGCGCGTTGGGCGTTGGCCTCGCGCAGCGCGTCGCGCTCGTCTTGTTCCTCCTGATTTCGCTTGGCTTTCCGCTGCTGGCTGCTTCCTCGCTGGCTGTCCTCTTGTTCCTCTTCCTCACCGCTTTCAGACCCACCTTTCGATTTGGCCTTGCGATCAAAAGACTTGCGCGCCTGACCCTGCTCGCTGCCGCGCTCCAGCGCCTCGCGCGCCTGTTTCATGCGCTCTTGCGCGATGCGCGACGCTTGCCGCGCCTCTTGGTTGTTTTGCTCGCGTTTCAATTCGTTGGCCGCTGCCCGCATCGCCTGCTTGAACTGTTCTTTGGCCCCTTGGCCGCCTTTGCCAGCCCCCGACTTTTCACCATTCTTATCACCACCTTGCTGGCCATTTTTGCCCACGCGCCCTTGGCCTTCCTGCTGCTGTTGGCGGCGCAATTCGTCCGCTGCCTGCCGCGCCCCACGTTCAAGCCGCTCCACCTCATGCTGTGCAGCCTGGGCATCTCCCTGATTCTGCTTGAGTTGGGCCAGCTCATGCCGCGCCTGCTGCAAACGCTCTTGATCGTTCTTGGCCAAGCCGCCCTCATTGGCGCGTTTTTCCTGCAGTTTTTGGATGCGATCGGCAAGCGCCTTAAATTTTTCCGGAATCTTTTGGTCCTTGAGGCCATCGGCAAATTTTTCCAACGCCTTGACCCATTTCTCCAAGTCCTTGTCACTTAAATCTTTTTCCGCCAATTTTTCCGCAATCTTGCCCAACGCGCCCAGATCTTTTTCTGACGCCGCTTTTTTCATCGCCTCTTTTTCGGCCCCTTCCGGAGCAGTTTCTGCCGCCTTTTTTGCCGCTTCGGCCACAGCATTTTTCAGGGCCAGATCCTTTTGTTGTTCGGCGACATTGGGATCGCTCGGCAGCGCGTCGGCGTCGGCGGCTTTGGGCGGATCTTGCGAATCCAGCACTTCAGACAGTGCTTTCAAATTGGGCTTTTGCGCTTCCAATTGCGCCAGTTGCTCAAGCGCTTGCGTTTTGTCCAACGTCCCATCGGCCATGCCCTGCAGCACATGCGCGACCTTGTTCAGCCAAAGTTTTGTCGAAGGATCCTGTACTTGCGCCGTGATGTCCTGCAACAGCGCTTTGTCCATTTGCAAAATATCCAGCGCATTTTCATCCAGCAGATCGCGGGCGGTCGCAAAGCCCTTGGGTGGGTTCGGCATTTGAAGGGCAACCCCACAGGCATCCGCCGGATCTTTCGAACGCAGCGCGCCGAGCAACGCCTGAATCGGCAGCAACAGCGCAACCAGCAGGGCCAGCGCCGGCGACCACGCCCAACGCAACGCGGGCGGCATGAGCCACGGAAACAGGGGCCGGATATCCAATTGCCGGGCAAAATCAGTGGCATGCTGGGCCTGCACAATCGCCCAAGCGTCACTGCGATCTTGCGCCGCCAGCCACAGCGCGGTCGACAACTGATCACCGCTACCTGCCCGACTATCAATGGCAATCGCCGTCGCAAGCCAAGGGCGTAAATGCAATGCGGCATAGAGCAACGCCGCCGCCAACCCAACAGCCAGCGCAACCAGCGCCCGATCGTCCCATTGCTGCGCCAGCCAGCCCACGCGCATCGCCAGCACCGTCACCGCCGTGGGAATCGCGATGATCGCTAGCCATTTCAGCGTCCGGGTGACAAAAACCTGCCGCCAAAGTCGCGCCCGCACCTGCGCCACCACCCGCAAAATCGGCCGCAGTTGCCCGCGCATTTGCGGTTGCAGCTTGCGCGGTTGCAGGTTGATCGCCGATGGGTTCACGTCGCGTTTCAAAACATCTCCGCGCAGGTTTGAATTTGCATGCGGCCACAACACGGCGCTGCAAGCAACTGTTCCGATGGTGCCAATGGGGCACACGCTGCTTTGGATTAGACGCGCGTGAAGTCGCGGCGATTCAGCGCGGCGCGCAGCAGCGGAAGCGGCGAGGGTCCGCGCCTCAGAGGCTGTGAAATATTCATTTCACAGCCTCTGAGGCGGGGTCAGGTATTAGCAGTTTCTGCTTGGATGGTCCGTAAGATAATGATATTACTAGGACCAGCAATTTGAATCCGAGCCCACTTTTGGTCGATTGGCAGAAATTGCCAATACCAGACCCCAATCGACAGCGTGAAAAAAGGATTTTTCACACGCTCTCACCCGCGACGCAAGTTGCGACCTGATGATAGGGCCAAGCGTCGGGCTAACTAACGGTTATGCTTAGTTTTTTTTGCGAATTGGCCTTGCTTGTGCGGCGCTTGACTGTGGCTGGCGCGGCTTTTGGTGATTTGGCGCGCAACCCGGAGCTTGTGCATTTGCGGGCGCTTTTGCCCCGCCAGCGCGTGGGTGCGTTTGGTCACATGGGCGAGATGGGGCGCGCGTTTGACGAATTTGCTTTTTCGTCCGCTGCTGTGGCTTTTGAGAGGCGGGGATTTCACCGCCGACAAAGTCGCAACTTGTTCAGCTACTTGCACCGGTTGCGCCGGCACTTGAGCGACCTGCGACGCCGCGGGCGCCGTGCTGCCCGACGCCGACGACGGTTCGGTCGGCGGTTCGTCGCCAACAGGCACCACTTTTTGGTTGAGCGCAAATGTGTGCAATGCATCATTGTCGTAAAGATTGCGGTAAATGGCGATCGACGACACCACGCGTTTGGCATAGTCGCGCGTTTCGCGAAACGGGATCGATTCCACAAACAAATCCAAGGCCCAATCGCCTCGGGTCTTGCGCCAGCGCCCGACCGCACCGCCGCCGGCGTTATAACCGGCGGCCATCTGCGCCTCGCGGTCGAAGCGATTGAGTAGTAATTTCAGATATCGCGCGCCGAGCCGCACGTTCACAGCCGGTTGACGCAGCGTTTGCGCATCGGCAGTCAAGCCCAGCGGTTTGGCCATGGCCTGGGCCGTTGGCAGGATCAACTGCAATAAGCCGATCGCAGCGGCATGGCTTTCAACCCTTGGATTGAAGCCGCTTTCACTGCGACAGATCGCCCAAACCACCGACGGATGCAGGCCAAATTCGGCGGCAGCCGCTTCAATCAACGTTCTGTAGGCCCGCGGATAGGTCAATTGCCAAGCCAATCGATTGTTCTCATTTGGATATTCTGTAGCGAAGCGGCGCAGCGCATCGCGACCCGTCGCGTGCGACGAAATCCACCGTCCAGCTTCCGCATCCAGCGCTGCCCGCGTCCAGGCGCCACCGGGATCGCCAGCTGCCCATTTCTGCTCGGCATTCACGTCTCGTCCGAGGCCCAGACTGTCCAACTCATCGCCTGCCTCATCGTGAAGGCCCAGTTGACCGAGCAGGCGACCCCGCTGAACCGCCTGATCCTGCAGCAGTTTGTCGTCGATCTTCGGCCCCGACGCGTCGGCATCCTTGGGATGAATCGCACTTTGCAGCGCCGCAATCGTCTCCTCAGCACCGGCGTGCTTAAGTTGCGACATGGCCATCGTGGCGTAATAGCTCAACGGGTGGCGGCGCACAATTCTCTGCCAACGTTCGATTCCGGCTTGGGGTTTGCCCAAATTTGTCAGCGCCCTGCCGGCAAAATAGTCATTGCGCCCCCGGGCCCAATCGCGATCGTCAAAACGCGCCAAACCGGGCGCGTCGATGTCTCGCACCTCGCGCATTCGATCCAAAATAGGCAGCGCATCCGCCCACTTACCGGCATTCATCCGCTCTTGGGCAAAGCGCCATGCCACGACGTCGACGATGTCGCGCTCCGCATAGTCCTGCGCCGCAACCACGCCATGCTGCTTGAAAAGTGCCGCGGCTTCTGGCGATTTTGCAAGTTGTATCAAAGTCTTGGCGTCATCGCTGTCGATGCCGCTCAAGCCGTCCAACAGCGCGTGCTTGACGGGCGTGAGGCCCTCCATTTTGCCTTGCAACAACTGCGCGCGGCCGATGCGGTAGCTCACTTGGCCAGCGCCAAGCGCCGACTCATCGACGACAAAATCGCGAATTTTCTTCAACGACTCGGCATCTTTGGGCGTGCAATCGTCGGCAATCTGTTGCAACACCGGCAGCGACTTGTCAAATTGCGCTTTGCGATCATAGCATTTCGCCAACCACGACAGCGCATGGCACTGCACGGCCGAGCCGACGTCTTTTTGGGTCGCCAGCGCAGAAAAGCCATCAATTGCACGGGGGTAGCGCCGCCGCTGCGCCGTGTATACAAGGGCATCCAGCACCGCTGGGCCGTCCTGCGCTCGCTTTTCCAAGCGCGACGCCCAGACGGCATCACTGGAACCAATCAGAAAATCGACGGCTTCTTCGGCTTGTGTGGCCTTAGGCGCCGCGGCCATCAGCGCGCGCGCTTGGGCCACCGCCGTGTCCTCTTTGCCCTGCGCGTGCAACAAGCGGACTTGCTCAATGGCCCATTTCCGCCAAATTCCGCTGCCTTTGACGGCTTGCACAGCGTTCATCTCATCGGCGGCTTGTTTGAGGTCGCCCGACCGCCGCAGCGATCGCGCGCGCAAGATGCGCGACGCCTGATCGCGGTCGGCGTGCAAAAGCGCCAGCACCACACGGCTTTGTCCTTGATCATCGGCGCGAGCTGCCAAGAAGCGTAGGGCCGCATGGCCCAGACTTGGGTGCAGCGCAGCGACGCGGGCGGCTTGGATCGCACCCGGCACATCCTTATTGCTCATGCGGCTTTGGGTGAGAAATACCGCAAACAATTGGCGCTCTTGGCTGTCTTTGCCGCCAAACGCCTTCCACACTTTTTCCGCCAAAGCGGCGCTGTCGACAAAGCGACCTTGTCGATAAAGATCAAGGGCTTTGACGGCGTCAGCTTGGGTGAATGGATTGGGCAGTTCGCCGAGCGGCGCGGTCAGCGCCAAGTCGGCTGGCGTTTTGGCGACTTTGTCCAGATCAACTTGCCACTCGGACGGCAGGTCAGTCCCCGCATGGGTGCCGAGCGCCCCAAGCAAATGTTGCAGAACGCCATGCAAATCATTGGGATTGTTGTCTAAGTTTGGACCGTTGCCGCCAAGCCAAATTGTGCCAAGCACGGCGCCAAGCAAAGTTGCCAAGCCTAACCAACCAAAATACGAGCGTTTTTGTGACTTGCTGGGCTGCGACTTTCTCGACTTTACGGCCGTGCCGGACTTCGGTTCGCGCGAAATGGCCGCGAATGAACTAGCGAATGGTGGGCAGCGTGTGGTGTTCGCCCAAAGCCAGTTCCAGCTTTTTCTCAGAAATAAGGCGCTGTTGCTGTGCAGTGGCGCGCTTGCGTCCTTGGCCCTGGGTGGTTTTCTTGGCCTTGCGGCGGGCGTCGGTGCTGTGTGTAGGTGAGGACATGGCAGACTCCAAAGTTCAAAAGGCCCGAAAAAATCGGGTGCGAGAGAATGCCCGAACGGGCCCGCGGCGTCAAGGGAGCGCATGTTGGCACCGTCCATTGGCGCGCTTTTTCGCCAGAGCGAAAAAGCGCGCCGTTCACGTAGAGGTCAGAGATTGCTTGGCAAAATCGTCGTCAACCTGAACGCGCGCCTGCCAGTATCGCCTAGTTTGTGCGCGATCGGTCCAGCGTCCAGTTTTTTGAGTCTACATTTTTTGGCGGGGGCAACGCGCGGGAGGTGTCAGCGCGACGCGCGAAATGCCGCAGTACGCGAATTCGGCCCAAAATCGGCCGAATCGCATCCATGGTCCCGATCAATCAGCGAATTCGCTGCAGGCGATCGATGACAGCGTCGCGCTTGCCCATGTCTATGCCTTCACCGCTGCTGGCATTTTGCAAGTACGCGATCGCGCGATGCTCCATCTGTTCCAACTGTGTCGCAGTTTGAACATCGGTGCCGCGTTGCTCAAGCGTCGCTTTCAGGTCGTGGGCAATGCCGTAGCGCATGCGCAGCACCTTTTCTTCGACATCTGCCAAATTCGCTTTGCGCAGCGCTACATCCAGCTCGGTCCGGGTCTGCACCTGCACTTGGGTTTTGGTCTTGGTCACGTTGGTCTCCTTGGCTTGGCGCACAAGCGCCGCATACAACTAAACACGCCGGAAAATCGGCGCAATAGCTAAACCCGCAGCCTGCTTGGACTGCGCCGTTGCCTGCGTTGACGGTCGAGCGCTTGAATTCGCGAACGACCGCCACGTCGGGCCACGAAAAACAGCGTAACTTTTCCGTCAAAGAACGCAAATTTTTTGCGATTTCCGCCCAATTCTGCGGAGGTTGGCTCTCGATTACGCGCCCCAAGGCCGCGGGCTTACGCCGATCTTTGGGGGGCAGTTTACCGTTCGCTATCCTCTTATCGATCCAGCCGAAAGTGTGAAGAAATGTAAATCTTTCACCGTCGCTTTGGGCCGAGCGTCATTCCGGCGGTCGGTGCAGCTCGAGCTTTTTAATCAAATATTCCAGCGATTTGCGGTGAAGCCCCGTCGCCCTCGCCGCTGCCGAAATGTTCCACTGATGTCCTTCAAGCGCGCGTTGCCAGTACTGGCGTTCAAATTCGTCAATCAGCCGCGCCTTGGCGTCTTTGAACGGCAAGTCGACGTCAAAGTTCAGGGTCTGGGCCGGCGTGGTCTGCAACTGCAGCGCGGGCAGGGGATTGCGCAAACTCACTTGCAGCTGAATTTGCAGCTCTTTGCCGTCCGACAGCACGGCTGCGCGTTCAATGTGGTTGCGCAACTCGCGCACGTTGCCGGGCCACGGATACGCCTGCAACGTCTGCATGGTATCAAAACTAATTGTCATTGCCCCCGGTCGCGCTGCCCGCGCTTGGGCTTCGATCAAAAAATGATTGACCAGCACTGGAATGTCGCCTTTGCGCCGCCGCAGCGGCGGTAAAACTATCTGAATGACGGCCAGCCGGTAGTACAAGTCTTCGCGGAACGTGCCGTCGCGCACCATTTGCGCCAGATCTCTGTTGGTTGCCGCGACGACGCGCACGTCGACCGGCGCGCGTTCGTTGGAGCCGACCGGCTTGATCTCGCGTTTTTCCAGCGCCCGCAGCAACTTCGGTTGCAACTCCAAGCCTAGTTCGCCAATTTCGTCCAAAAACAACGTGCCGCCGTGGGCTTCCGCAAGCGCGCCTTTGCGCGTCGCAATCGCCCCGGTGAATGCGCCCTTAACGTGGCCGAACAGCTCACTTTCCATCAGATCGCGCTGCACGGCCGAACAGTCAAAAACCACAAAGGCGCCACTGGACCGCCGAGAATGACTGTGAATTGCCTCTGCAACCAATTCCTTGCCGGTGCCGGACTCGCCTTCAACCAATATGGTGCTGTCGGATGGCGCCGCACGGGCGAGCAGCGCGAAAATTTCACGCATTTCAGTTGATTGGCCAAGCAGGTCGCCAAACTGCGGCTCGCGCGCCAACGCGACCTCGTGCAATTCCGGCAGCTGCTCAAATTGCAGTTCGGTCTGGCCCAAACGCAACAGCGCTGAAGTGCCGAGAATCGCTTCGCCCAAGCGCGCTCCAGCGAACCAAGTGCCGTTTTTGCTTTCCAAATCGCGCACGCGGTAGCCGCTGCGCTCGCCATCGATTTTCAAGTGGTTGCGCGACACGGATGGGTCGTCGAGCACAAAATCGTTGTCGGGTGCCGATCCGATGTAGACCAGCCGCCGATCAAAAACCTTTTCTAATCCTGAATTGGGCCCGCTCAACACGCGCAGCCGGTATTTGGGCAACGTGTAGCGTTCGGCATAGGTCGCGGCGGTCAGGGTGCGGGTCGCTGGCTGCATGGCGCGGACGTTAGCGCAAGCAAGGGCTTTTGACTATCGCGGGCCGGCATCGGGGCGCAGGTTGAACAGATTTTCGCGACCAACTGTCAGTCCACCTTTAAGAATCAAGCGTTCTGCAGCAACCAATTCGACGACTTTCTCCGTGGAATCTTCGCGGTTGTCCGGATCGGTTGCGCGGATCACGTGCCTACCCGGCGCAAGATGCAAAACGTAGCGATCTCCAAGCAAGGTGCGTTGCCTTTTGCCATCCACCGCCACGACAGCGTCCGCCGGTGAAACACGAAATTCAACGGTTGCCAGCGTTTCGTCGTCTTTGAGCACCGGCTTTTTCTGCTTGAGTTTGGTCGCCGCCGCTTCGTCTGCCGCCTTGTCGTCGTCCGTTGGCGTCCCGATTTGCGCAACAGCTGTAGGAACTTGTGGTAGTCCGGCCGCGCTATCGCTTGGCGCAGATCCGGCGTCGGCGGTAGTGGCACTTGCGTCAGGTCGAATGGCAAACCCAGCGTTGCCGCTGTCGCCCCCCGTGGACGGCGCTTGAATAAATTGGGTTTGCGGCGCTCGCGTCGCGCCCCACCAAAATCCGCCCGCCATCGCCAGCGCCACGGCGATCAACGCAGCTGTCGTCCAGCGCTTGCGCCCCCGCCGCGCCGGCGCCTGCGCGACGCTTGGCGGTTCCTCGCGGGCACTGGCGGCGGCGATTTGCACGGCATCCAAACCCGGCAGGCTCAGCGTCCCTGTCGCCTCCGATGGCGCAATACCTTCGACAAAACCCAGTGTTTGCGCCAATGTTTGATCGAATGAACTGGCGCGTGCCTCCAGCACTGCGAACGAATCGGCCAGTTCTGTAGCCAAACTGCGCGCAGGCGACCCTTGGCCCAACGCCACCAGAAGCGATTCCGCGCGATCGGCCACGATGCCCGCGGAGGCGCAGCGGTCGGCTGCCTCGAGTTCCAGCAGGTCGCGCAGCAATCGCAGTGTTTGCGGACTGACCAAGTCGCGTGCTGAAAACTCCGCTAATTTACTCGGCAAACGCGCGTAGGCATCTTCCAACGATTCCGGTTCGCCGACTTCAAGCGCGCGTTGACCGGACAACCACTCGTAAGCACAAAGGCCCAGAGAGAACAGATCGGCCCTTGCGTCAACCGTGTAGCCTGGGCGGGTGTGTTCGGGACTCAAGTACGGCAGCTTTCCGCGTAAAGATCCGGCGGTTAGGCGGCTCATCACGGCCGATCGCGCCACGCCGAAGTCCACAAGCTTGACGTGGCCGTCTCGCCGCACCATCACGTTGGAAGGTGTGACATCATGGTGAATAATTTTAAGGCCTTTGCCATCCGCGCCGCGACGGGTCGACGCGTGGTCAAGCGCGCGCGCGACCGCGCTGATAATGTAGAGCACCGCCCCCTGGCCCATGCGCTGGGTGCCGTCTTCGCCCAAAGGGAGCGCGCGCTGCAAAGCGCGCAGATCGAAACCCTCGACCATCTCAATGGCCAAGAAATAGGTCTCGCTTGCCAGACCGAGATCCAAAATTTGAGCGATATTGGGGTGATCCAGCGCTTCGAGCAGGCGCCCTTCGGCGACAAACTGGCGTACCAATTCCGTGTCCGCGGCCAGATCGGCGCGCAAAGTCTTGATAACGACGCGTTTGGCAAAGCCCGCGGCGCCGACGGCTTCGGCCGAATACACTTCGCCCATGCCGCCTGTAGCTAGGTGGCGCAGCAAGCGATAACGGCCAAATTCCCGTTGCAAAGCCACGCCTCCGCGCTGATCTTGGACCGAAGTATGCGGGTCAGACGCGGTCGTTTAACCAGGCGATCACGTCTTTGATCACGCCGCGGGCGTCGGCGGGCGGTTCGTTGATAAGTTCATGGTAAAAACCGGGATAGGTCTTGATCGTCAACTGATCGCCGCCCACGCCGGCGAAGAATTTCAGGCCCACCGCCGGATCGATGATCAGATCGCCATCGCCGATCAACGCCAGCATCGGGATGCCGGCAACCGACTGCGGCTGTGCCTGCATTTCCGTTTGCAAACGCACAAATTCGGTGTACCAACGCGCGGTTGCCACCTTGCTGTTCAGCGGATCCTTGTCGTATTTCTTCACTTCAGCCGCGTCGCGGCTGACGTGTTCCGGCGGAATGCCGGTCGGAACCTTCAGGCCCGGCGCAAGACGCGACGCCCCGCGGGCCAACATTTCCTTCCACGCCGGCACCGCCACCTTGTTTGCAAGCGCAGGATTAGACAGGACAACACCCGCCAAACCCTGGGCCCCGGCTACGCGGCCCGACTCGCCGCCGCGCAAAAACACCAACGACACCAAACCGCCCATAGAGTGGCCAAACAAGAACAGCTTGGCCGGCAGCTTGCTCTGGGCGGTTTTCACCGCTTGGGCCAAATCATCGGTATACTCGCGAAAATCGCGAATAAACACGCGGGTGCCCCCCGACAGCCCATGGCCGCGGCTGTCAAAAGTCATCACCGAATAGCCTGCGTGGAGCAAGGGCTCGATCAGGTTGTCGTAACGACCGCCGTGTTCGGCGAAACCGTGTTGCACCAGCACGCCTGCCTTGGCGTTGTCGGCGTTGTAGACACGAAAGTGCAATTGCACGCCGTCGTTCGCAGCAAAGTGCCCAGTCTCATTGGGTGTTATTGGCATAAAACATTCCTTGCCGACCGCGTTTTTACCGCGCCAGCCATTCGCTCAACTCGTTCTATTTGCTTGGAACCGGTTTCTCAGCCGGCGCATCAGTGCTCGGTGCTTTTTCACCTGGCGTCTTGGCTGGTGCTGGCTCCAAGCGCTGTCCGGTAAAAGTACCTTTTAAATTCTTGAAGTTGCGCCCAGCCTTCCAGGTTCCACTCAGCTTGCCGTCCTTGGCGAGCTTGCCGCTTATGCGCACGAAATCGCTGTCGATCTGCCCGAACATTTCAATACTGTCACCTGAAAGCGCGCCCTTGATCGGCAATGCCGCAATATCATGCGGTGTTCCGTCGGCGGGTGCAGGCGGCACGCCCTGCCATTGCACCGCCCCTTCGAGCGCACTGGCCGTGGCGCGAAAATTCAGCGCCCCAAAGCGATCGCCTTTGAGTTGCCCGCTAAATTCGCCCGTCGTCGCCGCAAGTGCAAGCGCCGCACGCGGATCTGGGCATTTTGCTTCCTTGACCTTGTGGATCTGCTCTTGGATCAACGGAATGCGCCCAAAAACCACGCCTAGTTTGGCAAAATCAGCCGCGTTGTACTGGTTGTCGGAAAAAACTTTGGCGGCTGCTTGGGCATGGGCCAAACCGTCAAATTTGCCTTCCGCATCGGTCATTTGGTGTTGCAGGCAAACGACGTCTGCAAAAACCTTGGCGTATTTGTCGACTTGGGCCTGATCGATCACACCGTAGTCGGCTGAATACAAACAGGTCTTCACTGCCGTGTCGATCTTGGCCTGAGCCGGCGCATAAGCCGCAACAACGTCATGGGCTCTGCGAAAGATCGCGCGAATCTGCCCGTCTTCGCGCGGCAACTCCGGCGTCGTCGTCGTCGGTGCTGCAGGGGCCGCTACAGCAGCAATTATTTTGGCATTTTTGGCGTCTTTGGCCGCTTTGACGCTGGCTGCGGCGTTGGCGGCATCCAGCTTTTGCAACCGCTCAAACGCGCGCTGCAAATTGGGCTCAAACTTGCGACCCGCAATCAGGTCGATGGCCAATTTCTCGGCGACTGCCGGCGGTTCTTCGTATTTGCGCGCGCACATTTCCAGCGTTCTTGCCGCGACATACGTGTCCAGCACCATGCCAATTTCTGGCGGTGGCGGCGGCGCGTTGACCTTGGGCGCCTCGACAATCTTGGCGCTATCGACCTTGCCGGCAACAGGGGGGGGGGCGGCAGGCGCCGGCTGATCCTTCTTGCCACAACCGGTTGCGATCGCTAGGCTACTTGCGACGATCGCGGCGCAACTAAGCATCGTGCCGCGGCGCTGAGAAACCGTATAAATGCGAGCCAACATACAACTCCTGATTATTTTCACGTTTTTTCGCCCGAGTCGGAGCCCGATCGCTCTAACTGCAAGGCGCCACGGCTCTATAGTCTGCCACCGCCGGACAAATTTCACCACACTGCTGCCGTTGTTGCTTTGCGGCCTGTCCAATTGCACCAGCGACGCGGGCATTTTCTTGCCGCCCATAGGCTTGCACGAGGTTCATGTCGGTCAAACCTGGCGGTGGCGGCTTACCGCCCAAGGCGCCCATCCGCCGGTGCAATGGCGCATCGCGCAAGGGCCGACTGACTTGCGCCTTGAAGCCGAAGCCGAGCGGGCAACCCTGCTTTGGTCGCCCGATGCGTTCGAACTCGGGACAACGGGAGCGCTTGGAAGTCGCCTCCCCGGTCCGATCCACCCGATTGTCGTGTCCGTGACCGACGGCAGCGGCCGCACCGCGCAGGCCGAAGGCAGCGTTGAAGTGGTGCCGCAAGACGTCTCACCGACAAAGTGATCCAAGGCCTGTTTTGGTGTACATTGCCCACATGCGTTTCGTATGGGTCGCGTTGCTGCTGTTCTTCTCGCCGTCGCCTTTGAGCGCGCTGGAACCGACGACAAGCGCAGTGCATTTGGCGTGGCTCAAGCTGCCCCAGGCCAACGATCCGTCGACTTCGCTAGTCAGTTGGGCCCAAGAATTGCGTTCGCGCACAAGTATCGATGTCGCGGCGAGCCCTGTTGGCGTAAAACCTGAAGATGCCCAACTCTTTTACTATCCGCTGTTGTATCTGGCTGGCGATCGCGCGCTGCCAAAATGGAGCGATCAGGCGATCGCGCAGTTGCGGCAGCACTTGCTCACCGGTGGCACCCTTTTGATCGACAATTCCGGTCGCACAGAAGCGTCGCAGCCGTTTGATGAGAGCATTCGCCGCGAATTGGCGCGCATTTTTCCGCAACCCCTGCAGCGGGTGCCGCCGTCGCACGTACTTTTTCGGGCGTTTTATCGCATCGACCATCCCGTCGGCCGCCGCGCCAGTTCAAACGATCTGGAAGGGATAAGACTCGGAAACCATTACGCTGTATTGTACACGCGCAACGACTTCGCGGGCGCGTTGGCGCGCTTGCCCGTTGGCGGGTATGCGCTTGCGGTAGTGCCCGGCGGCGAGGTCCAACGCGAGCAGGCCTTTCGCTTGGCCGTCAATTTTGTGATGTACGCGTTGTGCCTTGATTACAAAGACGATCACTCGCACGTGATGCACCTGCTGCGCTATCGGCGCGGCGCGCGGACGCCACCGCCCGCTGCGGACCACGATGCGCCCTGACCTGCCGTTGGTGCTCGCGCAAGTGCTGGAGAGCGATCACCTTGAGTGGACGCTCGGCTGGTCGCTATGGCCGCGGATCCTTGCGTTAACGCTCGGTTTGCTCGTGCTTGTGCTGGCTGCGATCAACCTGCGCGCGCTCAAATCCAAACGCAAGCGCACGGCGCTTATCGGTTTGCGGCTGCTCACGGTGATAAGCGTTTTGGCCGTTTGGCATCAGCCGACCTGGGTGAGCGAAAGCGTGCGTCCCGGCGGGCGGCGAATCGCCATTGTCGTCGATCAATCGCTGTCGATGGCACAAAAAAGCACCACCAAAGGCCCGTCGCGGTGGGAGCGCGCCGTGTCGCTGGCCGCCTCGCTTTCCCGAACGCAACCTGCGCTGCTTTTTTCGCTCGATGATCATTTGCAGGCGCTGCCGGAGCTCAACAAACTCACCGCGCTCAAGCCCATTGGCCAGGCTACTGATTTGCTTGCGGGTTTATCCGCGCTCGCCGAGGCCCAACGCCAGCAGCGTCTATCGGGCGTGGTGTTGATATCCGATGGTTTAGACAATGCCGCTCTGCGCGCGCGCAATGGCACAGCTGGTGCGGCGCTGGACACGGACAGCGCTCAGTTGGTTCAGGCGCTACATATGCCAATTCACAGCTTCTTTGTGGCAGACGATGCGCCCATTGCCGATGTGGCCGTCGCCACAGTGCGTTGCAGTTCGTTCGGATTTACCCGCACGGCCATGCCAGTCGCCGTCGATGTAGAAATCAGCGGATATGCCAAGCATTCTGGTGAATTTACGCTGAAACTCAGCGACAACGGCCATCAGGTCGCTGTGCAGAAGTTGGCACTCGATGGCCCACAACTGCGTACAATTCAAATGGAATTCTCCCCCCAGCATGTCGGAGCGCACTTGCTGCAAGCGGCGGTCCTGCCTCTGCCCGATGAAGCGACCACAACCAACAACGAGGCTTGGGCTGGCCTGCGCGTTGTCCGCGATCGCACACGTGTTTTGCATCTGGCGGGCCATCCGTCCTGGGACACGCGCTTTTTGCGCATGCATTTGCGCGGCAACGAAGCGGTCGATTTGGTTAGCTTTTACGTCATGATCGGCCAAGGCTCTGGCGTGTTTGCCGCCGCCGAAGACACCACGCTGATTCCATTTCCGACCCGAGAAATCTTTGAGCAATCGCTTTCGAGCTTTGATCTGGTGATTTTTCAAGACTTTCCGTTTGGTCCCTTTGCCGTGGAGCAGTACCTGCCGCAATTGCGCGCTTATGTGTTGGGGGGCGGTGCATTTTTGGTGCTCGGTGGCAAGCAGACGTTGAGCGCAGGTGGCTATTTTGGCACCGGTATTGCTGATTGGTTGCCTGTTCGCCTGCAGCCGTTGGTGGCCGATGATGTCGGCTTTGTCGATGGCCCGTTGACCGCAAAACTCACGCCCGCCGGCTTACTGCACCCCGTCACCTTGTTGGGTTCAGAGGTTGAAATCAACGCCGCACAGTGGGCCAAACACACGTTTACCGGGCGCAATACAGGGTTGCAGGCGGGCGAGCAGGGCAGCGTCTTGCTCACCGATGACCGCGATCACCCGATCTTGGCGGTCGGCGAAGTCGGCGAGGGCCGCAGCGCCGTGCTGGCGACAGATTCCTTGTGGCAGTGGGCGTTTCCACCGGGGGCGGCGGACAACATCCGCGACAAAAGCCGAAGTGATTACCATCAGCTACTCGATCAGCTGAGCGCTTGGCTGCTGCGCGATCCCGATTTGGATTTGCTGCGTCTGCAGGCGCCCAGTGAGCCGCAGGCGGCGAGCGAACCTTTGAAAATAAAAATCACCGGCCGCAGTCCCGGCGGCAAACCGCTGGCTAACTTGACTCTGCGTTTTGATCTCGCGCCGCTAGTGCAGGTCGCCGCGGAAGCGCGCACGTTGCAACCCATGGCTGACACAACAGATGTTGATGGTCAGGCCGTGCTGACGCTGCCGCCGGGTGCGCCGGGTGCCTACTTGCTCACTGTCGAGGGCGCGCTGGACGGTCGCGTGCTGCGCGCGACGGCGCCGGTGGTTCGCTTGCCTGCCCTTTTGGAAATGAGCCAGTTGCAGCCAAGCGATCGTTTGCTGCAGCAATTGGCCAAGGCGAGCGGTGGCCAGGTTTTTAATCTGGCGGTGCCCAAAGGCGGCGTGCCGCTGCCGCAAAGCGATCCGCCCGAGTTGGCCGAAAAAACCCATCTCGATTTGTGGAGTCGTCCCGAAGTGTTGATTTGGCTTGTGTTGTTGCTCGGTCTTGAATGGGCGTTGCGCCGGAGGTGGGGTCTTGCGTAGCTGGTCTCACTTGGTGTTTCTGTTCGCGCTTGCGTGTTCGGCGCCGCAGCGAGGTCCGGTCCAAGTCGCACCAGCGCTGGAATTGACCGATTTGCAAGGACAAAGCCACACGATCGCGCAGGAGCGCGGTCATCCGCTGCTGATCCACTTTGGGGCCAGTTGGTGAAGCCATTGTCGCGCGGAGGTTCCGCGCTTGGAACCGTTGCGCAAACAGTTTGCGGCGCAAAAATTGGCGGTCTGGTTTGTCGGCGTGGGCGAAGATCCGGCCGACTTGGCTGCTTTTGCCCGCGAGCTCGGCGTCGCCGTTCCGACCTTGCTCGACGCCGACGGCAGCGCGTTGCGGCGCTTTTTGCCCAACGACTTTGCCCCAGATGCGCCGTTACCCGTGGCCATGAATGTGTTGATCGACAGTCAAGGCCATGTGATCATGCGAAGTCTGCGCGATGACGCGAATTTTGATCCGACGCTGCGCGACGTGCAAAAACTGCTCGATCAACAGCGCTGACCGCAGCAAAAAGCGCACCATTTGAGAGCGGTGAAAAAGTTTTTTCACACGCGCTCAGAGGCCGTGAAATATTCATTTCACAGCTTCTGAGCGAGGTCAGGTATTAGCAGTTTCTGCATGGACGCTCCGTAATATAATGATATTACTGGAATCAGAAATTTGAGTCCGAGCCCACTTTTGGTCGATTGGCAGAAATTGCCAATACCAGACCCCAATCGAGAGCGTGAAAAAAGGATTTTTCACACGCTCTCACGGCACACCGAACCAACTTTCGATGCGAATCGCCGGAAAAACCCCCAAGGAATTGGTCAAACCCAAGGTGACCAGCCACGTGATCAAAAACACCGCAAAAAAGCCCACTACGTATTCATCCCAGCGCTTGCCTTTGAAATGTAAAGCTAAAATCAAAACGGCGAGGGCAAAACTAAACGTCGTCAGCGTCAGCAGCATCCGCGCATCCAGCGTAAACCAACCGGCGAAATGGAGGTTAGAATCGGTCAGGGGAAGGCCTTTTGCGGGCTGCTGGGCGCGTAGGCTGCAAGTCTACGCAAATTGATCGCGTTGACAACGATGTGGGCGACAGCCGCCGGCCAAATCGAATGGAAGTAGTCAGCCAGTGCGCCAAAGACGCACGCACCGACAAGTGCAAAAGCGGTCCAAGCCATGTAGCGCCGCTTGCCACCGCCGTGCAAAAGCGCAAATAGGCCCGCAGTTAGCCAAATGCCCAGTACTGCTTGGATCGGCCCGCGAAAGAGCGCTTCTTCGGCAATGCCGCTCATCAGCGCAAGCGCAACGGCGCGTGGCCAGGAAGTATCCCCAATAAGTCCAATCAGTTCGACAGCGAGCGTGCGCATGGGCGGCCAAAAGTGCTCGGCCGCCATCGTGCCAAGCACCAGCGCCAATCCGCAAACTATCCCCATTATCATGGACATAGGGATGTCGCGTTGGGGCAGCCGCCAAACAAGCGCAACACCTACTTGCGTTGGCCACGACAGCGCGAGCGCGATCAGCCAAATAATCGAATAAAACAACGCTCCTTGGCGCAGCGTCAGCCCGGTCGAAAAAACTTGCAAGCGCATTCTTTGACCCAACTCCAAGCAAAAAACTTGCGCAAGTTGCGCGTCGTTCTACGCTTAAAACGCGCGTAATTCTATCGCACGCGCGACCAAACGAGAGGTGCAGGATGCAAAAGCAAATCGTGAAATCGGGGGCGCTGGCGGCGCTGGCGGCGATAAGTTCGTGGTTGTTGCCGGCTTGTCAGAGCAATCCCAAGGAGTTGGAAAAACTTTCACAGTCGATGTTGCAGGCCAGCGGCGGCAGTGCCAGCCGCACGCCGATGCGGACAGTTGTCCCGTCTAAGCCAGCGGCGGAAGCTTACGTCATCAGCATCGAGGACGAACGCTATCTGGGCGATTTGTGTAGGCAATTGGGTGTAACCGTCGATGACGTGATGCGGGTGAACAACCTCAAAGACGGTACCTTGAAAAAAGGCATGGCGCTGCAGGTCACTACGACCCGTGATCTTGTCACGCAGTTTGAGGCACGGCGCGAACACAAACGCCAGTTGCGCATTGCGGCCGAAGAAGCCAAACGCATCGCCAAAGTCAAAGCCGATGCCGAAGCGCGGGCATTGCGCAAGGCCAAGCAGCGCGAAGCGCGTCAGCACAAGAAAGAACTGGCAAAATCGGGCAAGCACGCAGCGGTCGTGGCTCGTTCCGCGCACGGCAAGCAAGGCAGTAAGATCGCGCTGAAGTTGCACGGCAAATCGGCCTCAAAAGGCCCGGTGCATGGCAAACCGGTGGTGGCGAAGGCGCTCCCTGCTCAGAGGCTGTGAAATGGATATTTCACAGCCACTGAGCATGAAGGCGTTAAGGGCCGATGCCGCCCTTGGCGCAAGATCCCTCGCCCGTGGCCTTGTTTTGACCGCCGCCCATCATGGAGGTCAAGCAACCGCTATCGGTGCAATTTCCGCCGAAGCAGGCTTCTACCGGATTGGGTTTGGGCTGTAAGCACGCCAACATACCGAGCAAATCGCCGATGCCGCCGGCGCCGCCGCCGCCGCAGCAGGCGCCGATCAGGGGGGCCTGACAGTCCGGACTTTTGGGATCTTTGGCGCAATCACAATTCTTCAGATTGGGCAGAATCGCCTCAAGGGCCTTGCAGGCAGGACTGACGCCCCCGCCGGCTCCCGCAGGTGTGAGCGGGCACGAACAGGCTTTGAGCGCGCCGCCCGCGCCACCACCGCCGGGCAGGCCCGGCAGACCCGGCGGCAGGCCCAAACCCGCGGCGTCCACGCAGCTGGAACCTTTGCCAGCATTGCAGAATGCCACGACATTGTCGCAGTGACCTTCCTTGTCGAAACACAAGCCCGTCGGCGCGTCGCAGGCCAGCACGAACGTGGTGTTTGGCCCGTTGGCGCAATCGCCGTCGACCTTACAGCTGCCTTTTGCGGGTCCGGTGCCTGGCCCGATCGATCCACTGCAACTATAGGTCGTGCCTGAACAAGTGCCCGCTTTTTTCGCGTCGCAATCGTTGTCGGTGATGCATTCAACGCAAGTCCAAACGCCGTTGAGTTGCACGCAGCCGGGGAACGCTGTGCCGGCGCACGGGGCGCATTCGTTGTTGGCGCTGGCCGCTTCGCAAACGTTGGTTACCGCGTTGCATTTGTTCTTGTTGTTGGGCTTGGAAGCGCAATGGGTGTCGTTGCTGCATTCGACGCACTGTTTGGTCGAGGCCAATTTGATCGGCTTGTCGGCCGGGCACGCGCTGTCCACAATGCAGGTGTGGGTATTGACGTTGCAAGTTCCAGCCTTGCAATCCGCGTCCTTGTTGCATTCGACGCAAAGGCCGGCCACGCATTTGTCGGGGCACGCGGCGCACTTGGTGTCCACGGTGCAGCTTGCGCCATAACAGCAGGCCGCCGCAGCAAAAGCGCAAACCTTGCCGACGACGAACGCTTGGCAGCTGCTTTTGTCAGGGCAAGCTTGGCCAGCCGAGCAGTCGGGGGCACAAATCTTCTTGTCGCCCATTTTCACGCAGCGCAAACCCGCGTCGCAGTTGGCGTCTTGCACGCATTCATCGCACACGGCTTTGACGTCGGCGCAGACCGGCGGATTGGCCTTCAAATTGCATTTTTGTCCCGCGCCGCAACCAGCCGCCGCGCAACCGCCGCAGTCAAAACTGGGCAATACGCAATTTTTCTGGGTATTTTTGGGATCCGAACTGGCGTTGTCGCATTTGTAACCCGCCGCGCAATCTGCAGGCCCTGCACACTTTTTGCCGCAGAACTTGCCAGACAACAGCGTAATGCATTGATAGGCGGCGTCCTTGCAGTCAGCGTCGGCGCTGCACGCGCCGCAGGAAAGATCTTTGGGCGCTGGGCCCGTGTCGGCCGGTGGGCCGTTGTCGACCGCAACTGGCGCGTCCGTTCCAGGCGGCACGTCCGCCACCGGATTGCTGCCGTCGGTGCTTACGCTGTCGCTGACCGAATCTGTCGTGCCAGCATCGGTTTGTGTCAACGCTACGCACTGAAACAATTGGCATTTTTTGCCATTCTCGCACTTCTTGCCTGCGGCGTCGTCGCATTGCTTGGTTGTGCACAGCAGCGTGCCGGCATCGCAATACTGCCCAGAATCGCAATCGTTGTTGGTTTTGCACGCCGTACCGCCGCCGGTGCCTGACGGGGTTGCGCTGCCGCATGCGGCGACTACGGCCAATGCGACAACGGCAACAAATGACAGAACATTTTGGGTCGAACGTGCGAACATGGGGCAACCTCCGGCATCAGCGCCAACCGCGCAGTATACGAATTCGAGCAACGCTTTTCAAGCACAATTCGGCCGATTTGGCCCGTCGCCGCCGGTGTGGCATGATCGGCGGATGCGATCGAATTTTGTGGCGATGTGGCCAAATGACAGCGCGTTGGTGCGGCGATGGCTGGAAAATCTGCAAGATCACGACGTGATTTCGGCCGGCCGAATCGCTTTGGCCATCCGCGGTGAACAGCGACGCAGTTCGGACGGCCGCGCGATCGGCTGCCTAAGCGGCGCATTGGCCAACGATATCGCGGCGCAGCAGGCTTTGGCCGTGCGCGGAATAGTCCTAGAATTGCAAGATCATTGTGCAATTGCGACTGAAACCATCGCTCACCTAGGTCCCAGCGGTTTGGGGGCACTGCGCTGGCAGGGCGCGCTGGCGGTGGCTCACTTGGGGCAACGGCAGGTTCTGGCCGCCCGCGATCCGATGGGCGTGGGCCGATTGTGGGCATCGATCGATTCAGTCGCGACGTGTATTGCTAGTGATCCGACGGTGTTGGAGTCAATTGTCGGCAGCGATGCGCCGCGCCAAAGCGTACCCGCGGGCGTAGTCGCGCAATTCAGCGATCGCGGCGTGCAGTGGGCGCCCTTGCAGATTGCGCCAGAGAATCGCGCTTATTATCGCGAGATTCCGCCTGAGATCGCCGAAATTCCGCACGATCAACTGTGCGCGCATCTGGCGTTGCTGATTGAAAAGTCGGCGCAGTCGCTGGCCCGTGGCACAGGTGGCCTTTTTCGGCTGCCGATTAATGTCCTGCAAGAACAGTGGCTTGTCGACAAATTGCCGTGGCCGGCGCCGACCGCTTGCGGCGGCTTGTGGACGCTGCGCGGCACAGCCAGCCTGCTCGGGCAGATTACGGACGACGAAATTGCAGCCAAACCAGGACCTTGGCCGGCAATCGCCGCGCCGGAACCGACCGAGCGAGGGGCCGACGCGTCCACACGCCGACGGCGGATTTGGCGCGCGACTTGGCTAACGGACACCTTGCTGCCGATGGATCATTTGCTAGCAGATCAACAGGATAGGCATTTGGTGGCGCCGCAGCTGGATGCGCCCGTTCTCGCGCTGTTGGGTGCATGGCAACTTCGCCACCCGCCAACGTCGCTTGATTGATTATTTGTGATTTTGCGGCATTTTGCTGCAATCCTCGCGGACGTTCTGCGTTCAGTAGCGAAAAAGTGCGGAATGTGGCACACGATCGCCCGCGCGCGCCGCGTGTGCGGCCGCTTTGGCCGGCGCCGCCGCGCAAACTTGGTGACGGAGTGCTGATGACCTCGACGTTTCCCCTCGATTGGCCCCACGACGGGCCGATTGACTTGGCGCTGCACGATCTGCCGCACGCCTCTTCAACGACCGAATGGTGGTACGTCAACGCCCACGGCGTGACCGAAAGCCGCCGTAATATTTCAATTTTTGCGTCGTTCTTTCGCATTGTCAAAGCCCAAGATGAAAAAACTTTGGCGTTGCGCCACGCTCATTCTATGACATGGGCGTTGACCGATGCTTCCAGCGGAAAATATATTTCGGAATCGCGGGTTGACAAGGATGCACCGCGCATGGGGCTGGGCCAGATCGAGCGCGGCGAAGGCACAAAAGACAATCGACTGCGCCGCGCCATGCGCGAAGTGCTCAACACGGGCAAGGTGCCGTATCCCGATCGCATGTTCATCGGCGACGTATTTGTGAATGAAAATGCACTCGAACTGGATTTCGACGGCAATACTTTCGCCAAAAACCCCGACGGCAGTTACGCGCTGCATTTGCGGCATGAACGTTTGCAATTGGGCTGTGATCTGACGCTGACCCCGCGCAAAGGCCCGATTCGTCATGGGGAAAATGGTGTCGTTCGCGGTGTTTCGGGCGAGGACATGTTTTATTACTTCCTCCCGCGCTGTGAAGTCACGGGAAAAATCCTTCTGGCTGGCGGTGAAGAGAAAATCGCCAGCGCCCAAGGTTGGTACGATCACGAATTTGGCCGCCACAACAAAAACACGCCCAAGGTGCAAGAGGACGAGGACATCGGCTGGAACTGGTTCGGCGCCCAACTGGACGATGGCAGTGAAATCACGGCGTATGCGTTGATCCACGGCAAAGACGGGCGACTGCACGCCACCCGCGCCATTGTCGTGGCCGCCGATGGCAGCCGGAGCGAGCACAGCGACGTCGCCTTTGTCGAAGACAAAACTTGGGTCAGCACCCGAACTTTTCAGGAATATCCGACCCATTGGCGCTTGGAGATTCCGTCAGCCGGCTTGGCATTGTCGATCGACGCGGTTTTGGAAGATCAAGAATTTATTACACTAATTTCAAAACCCGCCTTTTGGGAGGGGCGCAGCAGCGTCGCGGGTAGCAAGAACGGTGTGCCGATCACCGGCTTGGGCTACGTTGAACGCAGCGGCCTTGGCGATATTGCTGATTTGGATGGATTTTTCCAAGCAGTTGGCAAGCAGGTGCGCAAATCTGTGGAAGCCTTGCTGCCGCGCCGACCCTCGTGGGAACAAACCCGCGATCTGATCGCCAGCGCCCAACGTCCGCAGGCCATGGATGGCGTCGATATTGAACAATTCGCCCGCACCATGGTCGATCCCGTCCGCGATATCACCGATCGAGGTGGCAAATCTTGGCGCAGTTATGCGGCTTTGGCTTGCTGCGACGTGGTTGGCGGCGATTCGCGCGAGTACGTGCAGTGGTTGGCGATGCCGGAATTGATGCACGTAGGCTCCCTCATTGTCGACGATGTTCAGGACAAATCGATGGTTCGGCGCGGTGGACCGACCGCGCATTTGATCTACGGCGAGGCACTGGCGATCAACGCTGGTACGGCCTGCTACTTTTTGGGGCAAAAACTGCTGGTGTCCGACAAAATGTCGTCGGCTGATAAGTTACTGATCTACGACCTTTATTTTGAAAGTTTGCGCGCCGGCCATGCCGGTCAAGCGTTGGATTTGGACGGCTTGGATCGCATCATGCCGGTGGCCGTGGCCAACGGGCAGGGCGATGAACTTGTGCGGCGTGTGCTGGCCGTCCACCGGCTGAAAACCGCAACGCCTGCCGCTAGTTTGGCGCGCATGGGCGCCGTAGCCGGTCACGGCAGTGAGGCCCAGATCGAGGGCGTCGGGCGTTTTTTTGAATCGGTCGGCTTGGCCTTCCAAATCATCGACGATGTGCTGAATTTGCGCGGTTTTCGCGGCAATTTGAAGGCCCGCGGTGAAGACATTGCCCACGGCAAGGTTACGCTGCCCATCGCCAAAGCCATGGCGCTGCTCGACCTGCCGCAACGCCAATGGTTGTGGCACACGGTCCAGCAAAAAACCAATGATCAAGCGCTCATCGAGGAAGCGATCGCGCTTTTGGAGCAGTGCGGTGCTTTGCAGGCCTGCGCCGATCAAGCCGCCGAACTGGTCGAAGCCGCTTGGCAGCAACTGAGCCCCTTGGTTGAGGATTCGCTGCCCAAAGTCATGTTGCGGGCCTTTGGTTGGTACGTGCTTGAGCGACACTACTGACAACGGCGTATTGTCGCAGTGGCTCGCGATGCCGGGGCACGTGCGCGGGGTTGCGCTGCGCGATTGGCCGCGTCTGGCGCGTGAGCTTGGCGTCAATCCGGATGAATTGCGCGAATTTACAGGGCTAACTGAGCAGCACCTGTCCCAATGCCCTGCCAACGACGTTTGGTTGCCGTTGGGGGTGCAGATCGCGCTTTTGCACGGTTTGCGCGAGTTGGCCGCGCAAGGCGATTTTGTGCAACTCGCTGTGAAGTTGGACGCATTTGTGCATGGCGAGGTCGGCATGCTGGGGCGTTTGGGCCTGCGGGCGATGGGCGTGCGGCAGGCCTACAAGCGGATTGAAGAAACTTATCGCTATATTTACAGGGAGCTCGAAGTTTCCTCGCTGGCCGAGCCTTGGGGGATTGTCGTCACGTTGCGCGGTGAATTTGTCCACGACCCGACGTGGCAGTGGCTGCAACAAACGATCCACGCGATTGTCTTGGGGCAATTGGGTCAGCAAGACGCAGATATCAGTGGTGAAAATCGGGCGGACGCGGCCTTTGTCCTGTCGATCCCGTTTCGCTAAGGCGCTGTGCAAGAATAACTTGCACATTTGTCTGACAGTTTTGCTGGGGTCGCCAAGCTCACCTATGCGGTTCGCGGCTCCTTGCGTTCAAATAACTCGATCGAGTTATTTTTGCACGACTCCTAAGATTCGGACAGCACCCGCGCCGGATCGACCCGCGCGGCGCGCAATGCGGGTAACAGCGCACCCGCACAGCAAAAAATTAGTGCCACGCTGACCGCCAGCGGCGCCGCCCACCACGGAAACACAAAAAAGCCGTCGGGAACCAATGGGACGCGTTCAAGCACGGTCTTGGCGGCGAAGTCGACGGCCGCAGCCGCGGCATAAGCCACTGCGGATCCGAGAGATCCACCGATAAGGCCGATCGCCGCCGCTTCGCCCAAAACAAGACCTGCGATGGTGGTTTGGGCAGCCCCTAGCGCCCGCAACACGGCGATCTCTTTGCGCCGTTCATGCACAAGCATGGCAAAGGTTTGAGCAATCTGGGTCGCCGCCACCACGAGCACGATCGCTGCCAACAACATCAGCGCCAGCGACACCACAAGCACGACGGTACCAAACGTGCGCGCGGCGCGAGACTTGCGGCTCAAAGAGAAGCCGAGAGACTCGGTGGCCGCAACGACCGAAGGAATGTCTTGGTTGTCAGAGGTTTCCAGCAAAACAGCGTCGAACAGCCGTGCAGCTTCAGCGCCGCGCAGGCGCGCATTGTAGTGGCGGACTACAGACAGCGGCATTGCTAGGCCGAGTTCTGGGGCTTTGCGCGAAAAACCAACCACGATCGCCTGCTTGTACTGTTGGCGGTTGCGCTCGGCGTCTTTGGTGAAGAACGAATCGCCCAGCGCGACGTGAAAACGCACGCCATAGAGCACGGCCAAAGATCCCACCGGCGCGGCACCCAGCGATCGCGCCATATCGGAGTTAAACACTTCCAGCAACAGCGGATTGAGCACAGCGGGCAGCGGCGATTCGCACCAGCCCCACACGCTGTCGGGGTTGTCGGTGGCGCAGTACTGGTTGGGGGGGCAGGTGCCGACGCCCTTGCAAAAGCCGCCGGGTTCGGCGCACGCGACCGCTAGCTGCCCGTGTTCCTTGTCAAAATCCATGTCGCGGCCGTTGCCAGCGCTGGCGGGCACGCTGCAGCGCTGCGGCGCGGGCGCATCCGCGCGATGGCAGATGCCCTGCGCGCAAGTCCCGTCGAGGCAGTCGCCGTCATTGCCACACGGCAACTGCACCAGCGGGTTGTCTTGCCAAAGCCTCGCCCAGATCACAGTTTCACATGCACTTTCATGGCATTGTGCACCGGCGTCGCAATCGATGTCGACGTCACAGCGTTGGACTTTGCGCTTGGCGGCTTTGGCGCGTTTGCCGGTTACATCTTCGAATTCAGCGAGTTCATCGGCGAGGATGCCGACGGGCATGCCGTCGAAAAAGGCTTCCGTAAAAAGGTTGTAGCCCAAAATTTCTTTTCCGCCCCATAACCGCGCGGGAAAACTCGATTTTTGCTTGCCAAACGCGCGCATCACCCCGGGAATCGCCGCCACTTGTTTCACGCGTGCATCGTCGAGCGGCGCTTGGCCGATCACCTGCTGGGTGCCAAACAATTGAACGGCTTGGGGCTCAATTTCCAACTGGTTCACCGGAAAAATCCGGTTGAGCACACGTTCGCGCAAGCCCTGACCAAGACCTAGGAAAAACACCAGCAAAGCAGTGCCGACCACGATACCGACCATCGCCAGCAGCGCGCGGACGCGGCTGGCGATCAGATTGCCGACGATCAAGCCCACAAGGCGCCGCAGCTTCACGCGACCTCCGTGTTGCTGGCGACAAGGCCGCGATCAAGCGTAATGACGCGATCGGCTGCGGCCGCAACTGACGGATCGTGTGTCACCATCACCAAGGTTGTCCCAAATTTATCCCGAATACTATTGAATAGTTGCAAGATTTGTTGCGCCGTCGCGGCGTCGAGGCTGCCCGTCGGTTCGTCGCAGACCAGCAGCGGTGGCTCCAGCAACAGGGCGCGGGCAATGGCGACGCGCTGCCTCTCGCCGCCCGACATTTGTTGCGGGTTTTGATCAAATCGTGCCGACAGTTCCATCTCACCGAGCAGCCAGCGCGCGCGGCGTTCGATCTCGCTTTGGGCCAAGTCGCTGCCAAAATAGGCGGGGAGCATGACATTTTCACCGACGGAAATGTTGGGTAACAACTGGAATGCCTGAAAAACAAAGCCGATTTGTCGATTGCGAAAACGCGATAGCTGCGCATCGGACAGCGACTTCAACTCCTGACCGAAGACCCGCAACTCGCCTTGGTATTGACGATCCAGCGCGCCGATCAGATTGAGCAACGTCGATTTGCCCGCGCCAGAACGCCCGATGATCGCAACGATTTCCTTAGGCGCAATCGCCAAGTCGACGTTCACCAGCGCTTGGACGGTCGCGCCGACAATGGCAAAAGTGCGGTTCAATTGTCGCGCGTCGATCGCCAATAGTGCAGTTGCGCCAACGGGTTGCGCTATGGGTGCGGGAATTTGTGGCAGCTCGCTCAGAGGCTGTGAAATATTCATTTCACAGCCTCTGAGCGGGGTCAGGTATTAGCAGTTTCTGCATGGACGCTCCGTAAGATAATGATATTACTGGAACCAGAAATTTGAATCCGAGCCCACTTTGGGTCGATTGGCAGAAATTGCCAATACCAGACCCCAATCGAGAGCGTGAAAAAAGGATTTTTCACACGCTCTCACGGCGCCTCCCCTGCATCGGCATCGAGTTCGCTCGGACGCAGCGCCAAACGAATCTGCAGGCCGTCCTGCGTCCATTGCACAGTCGTGGCCACGGCAGCGACCGATGCTAGCATTTGCACTACATAATCTGGCACGCCGCGGCGGCGCAGCGAACGCGCGATGCGCGGCGTACTCGTGAGCAGTGCGGTCCAGAGCTGGGCGCCGTGGACCGCGGATTTCTCCAGCTCGCCGCGCACTGCCGCCTGCAGGCTGGGGAATTTGCCGTCTGCAATGTGTTGCAAGTCGTCTTGAGCCCCGATGCCGCTGACCAAAACGACTTGGGCGTCCTTGCGCAACATCAGCCAAGGTCCCTGTGGATCGGCCACAGAAAAGCCGCTAAATTCAAGCATTTGAACCGAAACGGCCTTTTCGCTGCTGGTGTCGATCGCCGACCGGACGCGGTCCATGAAATGGGCGGCTTGGGTGTCAGTTTGAAGCGACACGGCCACGAAAGCCCGCAGGCCTTTGCGCAAGGTTGCCGGCGTCCAAAGATAGGGATCTAGAGGGAAATCGTCGGCAACACCCAGCAACCCGGCGGCGACCTGACCGTCCAGAAACGCGATCAAGTCAGAACGCGCGTCGACCCCTTGCAAGGAAGGATGCCAAAAACTGAGCAGCGCCGCGGGCAGGAATCGATCGCGCAGCGTCGAGGGTAACATGTTCAAAATCGCGGGGTTCAGACGCCCGCGCCAAAACAACGGCGTTTCATCGGGCAGCAACGCGCCGAGATCCAGCAGACCGGGTCCGGTAGACACGACAAAATTCTGGTGAAATTTTGCAATCTCAGCCAGATCGCCCGGCTGACAGGCCAATTCAATTCGCAAGGTCGGCTTGCCGGCGGCCATATCAAAGTCAGCCTCCATCCTCACTATTTTGTCCAACGCGCCGCTAAATACCAAGTTGCCAATCCCCAGCGCCGTGTGCAAAGCGGCAATTTCTGGGCCCTCTTTTTGCCACGCCATGCGCAGGTGCATTTGCCCTTGGGCGCCGTGCAGCGCTTTTTCCTTCATGTGTGCGGCTTTGCGCCAAGCAGTGTACTCGGCGCTGGCGTGGTCTGCGGGCCGAGGCGCAATTTGCCAGCGCAAGATCGCCGCCGCGCCGGACTGGAACAAGTGCGCTATTGCGACCTTGTCCTGTTGGCGATCAAAAATGTCCCAATGATTTTGCAGATCTTCGAATGCACCCAGACCTGGCCCCACTCTGTAACCGCGGCCCTGCAGCAACCTAGAAAGGTGTGCCCCACCCTCGGGCGAAGTAATCGGTAGAATCAGCCACAGCGCGCCGTGCCAGCGAAAGACACAAATCCCCGCATCATTGCGCAGACCTGCGCGCGCAACCGCGTCGGCATCGCGCAGATCGACGCCGAGAACCAGTTTGCCTGCGTCCAAAATCCCCGCGGTGCCGGGAACCCTCGCGGCTAACTGCGCCAAACTTTGCGCCAATGGGGCGAGCGAATCGAGCCAGAGCAAGGCGTCGGCGTCCTCGGGCACGACGTGCTCAAGTATAAACGCTTCAGGCTCAATAGGTTTTAGCAGAAACAGCCCCGCCGCAGCCACAACTGCGACCGCCAACACGACTACGGCAACTGTCATCTTGCGTTTGTACAGCTAACCCTCGAGTAACGTGCGGAAACCGCCGCTTATGACGTCGGCGACGCGCTCCGCGGCGTGTCCATCCCACAATTCGGGTATCTGGCCGGTTTTGGCGCGTCCAGACAGAATGTTGCGCACGGCGGGAAAAATGGCAGCCGTATCAAGGCCAAGCAAAATATTGCTGCCTTCGCTGACAGTCACCGGTCGTTCGGTGTTGGCGCGCAGGGTCAAACACGGCACCCCTAGCGCTGTGGTTTCTTCTTGAATGCCGCCGGAATCCGTCAGCACAAACTTCGCTTGCGCCATGGCGCCCAAAAACTGCAAGTAGCCCATCGGCTCCACCAGTGAGATCGCATCAGCAACCTGCAACTCCGCGTCGATTATGGATTTTTTTGTGCGGGGATGGATCGGAAACAACACCGGGCAATGTTTGGCCACCTGGGCCAGCGCGTCGAGCAAACGTTTCAGTTGCGCTGGATCGTCGACATTGGAAGGCCGGTGCAATGTCGCCACTGCGTAGGCGCCCGGGTCAAAGCCCAGATGTTTTGCCGTCCCCAGCGACAAGGCCCGCGCCAAGTGCGTACGCAGACTGTCGATCATGCAGTTGCCGACGAAATGAATGCGGTGCTCGGCCACCCCTTCAGCGCGCAAATGGGCGTCGCCGTCGCGCGAGGGCGTAAAAAGCAGATCGCTACAGGCGTCGGTCAAAATGCGGTTGATCTCTTCGGGCATGGCCCAATCGCGTGAACGCAGCCCCGCTTCAACGTGCCCGACCGCGATGCCGCGTTTGCTGGCGACGAGCGCACAGGCGATCGTGGAATTGACGTCACCGGCCACCAGCACCAGTTCGGGCTGGAAGTCTTCGCAATCGCGATCGAAAAGTGTCATCACCTTGGCGGTCTGCTCGGCATGATTGCCCGATCCGACACCCAGAAAGGCGTCCGGCCTCGGCATCCCCAAATCGTCAAAAAAAACACTCGACATTTTCGGGTCGTAGTGTTGCCCGGTGTGCACCAAGCGCACGTTCAGATCGCGGCGTTTGAGCGCCAGATAGACCGGCGCGACTTTCATGAAATTGGGACGTGCGCCGACAACGCAGCAAATTCGCTGTGGAATCACTTGCGACCTCGGCGCGGGGCCTTGCCGCTGCTGATCGGGGCCGCGCGTTCGGATTTGCCGGCGGGCTGCGGCGTCTTGCCCAGCGGGACAATCTTTTTTCGCGCCGTGCGCCGATGGCCGTCGGTTTCCCGTTCCAGAATTTCCTGCGCAGAGCCGCGGCGGCGATCGGAAATGCGTTGCTGCTGCAGGGCTTTGCGCTGGCTGCGATCTTGCGCTGGCGGTGCGCTCGGATCATCCACCAAACGCTTGCGTCCCCGGGTCGGCGGTTTGACGGCCGTCGATCGCGGTGCCGTGGGCTTGTCGCGCGTTTCCGCGCGGATTTGCCCGCGCTTGGCTTCTCGCTCCAGGCGTTGCGCGCCAGCTTTGCGCCGTGGATCGGGAGGCAATTCAAAAGCGCCGACGTGGCCACGGGTTTGCAAGGCATCGACTTCTTCGGGCAACAAAATCCGCCAATCGCCGTGCTTGAGCGCGCCGACTGTCAACCCCGCAAAGGCCACGCGGCGCAGGCGCACGACGGGATGCCCGACGCGTTCCATCAGGCGTCGCACTTCTCGGTTGCGCCCTTCAACCAGAACCAAGCGCAACCAAGCGTTATTTTCCGTCGCTTTGACGACTTCCACGCTCTCAACGCGGGCCGGTCCGTCCTCCAGACGCACGCCGCGGCGCAGGGCAGCCAACGTCATTTCCGTCGGAATGCCGCGCACGCGTGCCTCATAGACGCGTTGCACGCTGTAACGCGCGTGCCCGAGTCGTTCGGCCAACTCGCCGTCATTGGTGAACAAAAGCACGCCTTCGGTGTTAAAATCCAGACGACCGATCGTGCGCAGCGCCAAATCCTTGGGCACCAGATGATAAACCAGCGGTCGACCGTCGGGATCTTTGGCCGACGACAGAAAGCCGACCGGTTTGTGCAGCAGCAGAACCACCCGCTGCGATTGAGGTTTGAGCTTTTCGCCATCGAAACGCACCTGATCCAGCTCCGGATCGATGCGCGTACCCGGTTCGGTCACGACCACGCCGTTGACTTCGATCCGCCCTTGCGCGATCAACTCTTCGGCCGATCGCCGCGAGGCAACGCCCGAAGTGGCGATAAATTTTTGCAGCCGGTCGCCGGTTTGCACCTTGGGTTTGGCTGATTTGCGCTTCGTCATCGGAGTCCTTGGCCGCACTTGGGCTGATCGTGGTCGAACAAATCAGCGAAGGTAGCAAAATAGTTCAAGATATCAAGATATTTTCGCGGCCTTGCGCTGCCGCAGGCTGTGATGCAGCAAAAACGCGACGCTGCCCAAGGTCAGCAGCCACATCGGCGCGTCGCCCCAATGGCGATAAGGACTATCCAGATCGCGGACTTGTGCGTCATAACGCCGTGTCGCTTCGACATAAAGTTCAGTTGGATCGTGCATCACACCGTCGGCGCTGACATGCACGGTGATACCGGTGACCGTCGAACGCAGCAGCGGCCGGCGCAATTCCACCGCGCGCGCCTGTTGTACCATTAAATGCAGAGTTGGTGCCGGTTCGGGCCCAAACCAGACGTCGTTGGTCAGGTTGACCAGGACTTCGGCGTCCGAGCCTTCACTCCGCAAGAAATTCGCAAACAGCGCTTCATAACAGATGTTTACCAATATTTTGACGCCAGCGACGTCCATCTTGCCGCTGGCCGTGCCGGGATCCATGTGCGACACGCCCGGAATCGACTCCTTGAGCGCCGGAAATAGCGAAGTAAACGGCAGATATTCGCCAAAAGGCAGCAGAATTTTCTTGTCGTACACCTGCTCCCGTCCGTCTGGCCACTGCAAAAACGCCGCGTTGCGAGCTTCTTGCACCCACATCCGGTCCAACCGCCGTAAACTACCCAGCAGAATTGGCTTGTTTACGTCGTGAACCAACGTCAGCATGCGTTGCTTGGCTTCGCGCAGGATCGGTGGCGAGCGGGTTGGGATCTTGCGTTCCGTTTGGGCCGCTGGACCCACGGCGTCGGGAATCCAGAAGAATGGCATGGCCCCTTCTGGCAAGATCACCAGATCGCGATCGCCTAAGTCAGCTTGCCGAATGATTGTTTCCGCGCGATCGAGCATCGGCATGCGCGCGCGTCCTTCTGACAATTTTTCCTTGAGCGAGGCATTGGCTTGCACGATCAGGGTCTTGAGCGTTTTCTGTACCGGCGCAGCATCGATTTGTTTCATGCGCATCGTGCCGTAAGCGCCCATAAATACGAGCAAACCGCTCGCGATTGCCACAAAACGCCAGCGCCATTGCTTAGCCAACGCCGCGTGCGTCAGCAACAAATTGCACAGCATGACCAACAGACTTGTGCCACAAATACCTATGAATTCAGCAGTTTGTATCCACATCGGCTGGTCGAAAAACGCATTCCCCAAGTACCATGGAAACAGGTAGGGCACGCCAAATTCGATCGCCGCATACACTGTGGCCAAGGCCAGTGCCTGTAATAGCGTGCGATTGAAGGACAATTCGCTCTGAGATACCAAACGCACCGCCAACATGAACACGGCCTGATGCACGCCCATGGCCAGCGCGTACCCGACCAGGGTGGCCATCGCCAGCGGCAGCGGGAAACCACTCATCGCTTCCATGGTGTGAATTAGAAACCAGAAAACCCCCGCGTGAAGAATCGTGCCTGGAATCAGACCGAGCAGCGCGGCCTGCTTCAGGGGCGTTGGATGTTTGTGCAACCAGTAAAGCAGCGGCACGTAGGCAAAAAAGGCCAATGGCCACAGCGACCAAGGCGGATACGCCGCCGTAATGAGCACAGCCGTGGCCAAAGCCCACGGCAATCCTTGTCGCAGAACACTTTGCGATTGTAAGCGAATTTTAGGCACTTGCGCCACACCAACCTATAATCAAACATCTTTCGGCAGAGACAAAAGGCTTGAGCGAAGCAGCGTCCTGCTGTCGATTCCGGCAATTCTTGCGCACAACCGCGATCGAGCGCCTAGCTGATTCACGATCAAACTTTGCAGTCTGCACAGCGGCTGTGCCAGACTTTGGGCGGCGCGTACATACCACTTTTTGCGGCCAAGCTGCTACTGCGGTGAGCGAACAGGGACGAAGAAATGAAGAAAATCTTTGTTTTTTCTGAACTTGGCGACTCGTCCCCGCTCCGCTCGGCGCTGCTGCAGAGCGACTATCAGGTCGTGCCGCGTCTTTTGCGCGGCCATTGGTTTGATTGCCCGTTGACCATGCCCCCCGATCTGGCGGTCTTTGAACCGGCCCCGTTTCAGGCCGTCGATAGACTTTCCCCAGCGATTTCTAAGCATCCCGTTGTTGGTCGGGTTCCATGGCTACTGGTTTTGGACCTGGAACGCCTGCATCTGGCGTCTGCGCTGACTTGCAATGACTTTATCGCACGCGGGTTTACCCAAGCCGAGCTGCTGGCGCGCGTGGAACGCGTGCTCGACCACCGGCCTGGGCGGGAGGTGTCGTTGCGCTCGGGGCCTCTGTTGGTCGATTTGCAGGCGCAGCAGGCCTTCGTCGGTGAACGGCTTTTGGCGTTGCCTCATCGGGAGTTCGCGTTGTTGCGCCACTTTGCGCAACACCCAGATCGGACTTGGTCGCGTGAGGCGTTGCTGGCCGCGGTGTGGGGCCAGTCGTACGACGGCGGGGTGCGGACGGTGGACGTTCACGTGCAGCGCCTGCGTGTGGCCCTCGGCAATGCCTCGCAATGCTTGCAAACTGTAAGGCAGACCGGCTACCGCTGGCAGCCGCAATAGGCCACCTCGCAAAACGCGCGAAGGCGGACATGGAGCCCGCCCTCGCAAAAAAACCAAACAATTTTGCTCACTCGACAAATTCGATGATCGCCATCGGCGCGGCATCACCGGAGCGGAGACCGAGCTTGAACGACCGCGTGTAACCGCCCGGACGCGAAGAAAACTTTGGGCCGAGTTCGGCAAACAACTTTGTGACCAAGCCGTTGTCGCGCAGTTGCGCAAAAGCCAACCGGCGACGGTGGATGGAATCCTCCTTGCCCAAGGTCACCAGTGGTTCGACCCAGCCGCGCAATTCCTTGGCCTTGGCCACCGTGGTGGTGATCCGACCGTGCTCGATCAGCGACTTGCACAAATTGAGCAACATGGCTTTGCGGTGGGACGACTCTCTGCCGAAATGGCGACCGCTTAGTTTATGACGCATGACTTCCTCACTGTGGGCAGATTTTATCTGCGAAAAACCAATTATTCCCAGATCTAGCGGGCAAACTAGGCCGGTGGCGGCGGCACAAGCAGGGACGCCGGCACGTTCTCGGGATCAAAGTTCTCAATGTGCATACCCAAATTCAGTCCCATCGTCTCCAACAGGTCTTTGATTTCTTTGAGCGACTTGCGCCCAAAGTTTTTGGTCTTGAGCATTTCCGGCTCACTGCGCTGAACCAGTTCACCGACCAAACGCAGGTTGGCGTTCTGCAAGCAGTTGGCCGAACGCACCGACAATTCGAGCGAATCGATGGTTCGCCACAGATTTTCATTGAGCGGCGCGCTGATTGTGGCGATCTGTTCGGCTGTGCCGAGTTCGACTTCGCCGTCCTCATCGTCAAAGCCAATAAATACCCGCAACTGATCGCGCACAATTTTGGCCGCAACGCTGACTGCCGCTTCTGGGTCGATGGCGCCGTTGGTCCAAACTTCCAAAGTCAGTTTGTCGTAGTCGGTGCGCTGCTCGACGCGCGCGTTGGTCACGCGGAAATTGACGCGCCGAACGGGGGCGTAAATGGCGTCGATCGGCAGCAAATCCACCGGATTTTCTTCGCTATTTTCGCGGGTCGCCGGCACGTAGCCCACGCCTTCTTTCACCGTCAATTCCATTTCAACGCGGCCACCCGGCTCAATGGTCATCAAGTGCAGGTCCGGATTGAGCACGGTAATGCCGGCCGGCGTCTGCAAGTGCCCTGCAGTGACGCGCAGCGGTCCGCCGTTGGCCGGCGCTTCCGCTTCCAGCGTGACGAACTCGGGGCCTTCGCCCTCCATACGCAGGTTGACTTCTTTCAAGTTGAGAACAATTTCCGCAACGTCTTCGACGACATCGGGCAACGCTTGGAACTCGTGCAAGGCGGTTTGCATCTGCTCAACCATCTTGCGCTGAACTTTGCCTTTGCCGCCGTCGTCTTCGCGCACAACGCGACCCAAAGCGGCCATCCGCACACCGGTGATCGCAGCGCCGCGGATGCTCGAGAGCAGCACCCGTCGAAGGCTGTTGCCAAGCGTCTGGCCGTAACCGCGTTCGAGCGGCTCAACCTGAAACTTGCCGTAGGTCTCGGACAGTTCAACGACTTCGAGCGGCTCGACCCGGATTAGGTTTTTCCAATTCCGTTGCATGGGACCTCCAATTGCGACTTGCCTGTGCCTACCATCCGATGGCAGTGCAGGCAGCCTTAAGAAATTTTTGCGCAGCTATTTAGAATACAATTCCACGATTAGCCGCTCTTCGATCGGCGTGGTCACATCGCTGCGGGTCGGCAACGAACTGACCGTACCCTTGAGCGCCTTGCGATCCAAGGTCAGCCAAGCTGGCACGCCGCGGCGATCAACGGCCTCAAGCGCCTCAGTAATTCGCGTAATCTCTTTGGATTTGTCGCGAACGGCCACGGTGTCGCCGGGCTTGAGGTTGTACGACGGAATGTCGACAAGCGCGCCATTGATCAACAGGTGACCGTGGGTGACGAGCAAGCGAGCTTCCGAACGGCTGGAGGCAAAGCCCAAACGATACACGGTGTTGTCCAAGCGGCGTTCGAGGTATGCCAGCAGGTTCTCGCCCGTGACGCCGTCTTTGCGCGCAGCCAATTCGTAGTAACCGCGGAACTGCTTTTCCACCAAGCCGTAAATGCGCTTGACCTTCTGCTTCTCACGCAATTGGCGACCAAATTCCGACACTTTGCCGTGACGCGCCTGGCCGTGTTGACCTGGGATATAGGAACGCCGTTCAAATGCGCACTTTTCGGTGTAACAGCGTTCGCCTTTCAAGAAAAGCTTGAGCCCTTCGCGGCGACACAGACGGCAAACTGGACCAATATAACGAGCCATGACTTCTCCAGACGCTGCGTGGTCCAAATAGCATTGGACGCAAATTCTTGAATTCGTGAAAAAACTTAGACACGCCGCCGTTTTGGCGGACGGCAACCGTTGTGCGGGATCGGTGTGACATCGCGGATCGTCGTGATGCGGAAACCGGCGTTGGCCAGCGCGCGCAGCGCGGCTTCGCGGCCGGTGCCCGGACCCTTAACCAGCACGGAGACCGACTTGACGCCGTGCTCTTGGGCCCGTTTTGCCGCATCCTCCGCCGCCATTTGCGCTGCAAAAGGCGTGGACTTGCGCGAACCTTTGAAGCCGCGGCGGCCGCAACTGGACCACGACAACACGTTGCCGGAAACGTCAGTTACCGTCACCATGGTGTTGTTGAACGTCGAGCTGATGTGAACCACGCCCGACTGGATATTCTTCTTGACGCGCTTTTTGACGCGCGCGGCCGCTGTTTTGGTCGATGAAGTCGCCATATTTGTTCTTTCCTGCCCGAGACCGTCGGTTGAGACCCTTTAATGTCGGTTTAGACCCTGCACAGTCGCTTTGGACAGTGCAAATTGAATTTTGCAGGCCCTTTGGCCCTTCCAAGCGGCCGCCACGACGTGGGTCGCAGTGGCAGCTGTCTTACTTCTTCTTGATCGCCGTGCGCCGCGGACCTTTGCGGGTTCGGGCGTTGGTGTGGGTGCGCTGGCCGCGAACCGGCAAGCCTTTGCGATGGCGCAGGCCGCGGTAGCAACCCAAATCCATCAGGCGCTTGATGTCCATGGCCACCTGACGCCGCAGATCGCCTTCAATCTTAAATGTATTTTCCAACACATCGCGGATGCGGACGATGTCGACTTCGGTCAATTCGTCGCTTTTGCGATCCAGCGGAATGCCGGCCTTGTTGCAGACGTCGACAGCGACCTTGGGGCCTACGCCGTACAAAGATCGCAAAGCTACATCAATGCGTTTGTTGCGCGGCAAGTCTACGCCAGCGATACGGGCCATGTTTCACTCCTGACAGATCGCAAATTGATTCGCGATATTCGTAAGTTCTGCACAAAGGCGCGGGCGATTTAGCCCTGACGCTGCTTGTGCTTGGGGTTGCTGCAGATCACGCGGACGATGCCGCGGCGTTTGACAACGCTGCACTGATCGCAAATGGGTTTGACAGAGGCGCGCACTTTCATTGACTTCCTCGACCGGTTCGCGCTTTGGCGCGTTCAAAAGCTACTTTATTTGCTTCGGTGGCTGATCGCTCAATCCACGGGGGGCGAAAGTATACACCCAAAATTCAATTCACGCGAGAGCAAAATGGCTGCCGAATGAGATTTTTTGCACGAACGCGGCACGCCAAACAGAAATGCCTCAAAATGCGCCGAATCGGCAACGTTGGCCTACTTGGCACGGTAAGTAATCCGACCGCGGGTCAGATCATAAGGGCTGAGCGCGACTTTGACGCGATCGCCCGGCAAGATGCGAATAAAATGCATACGCATCTTGCCCGATACGTGTGCGAGCACTTTGTGGCCGTTCTCCAATTGAACGCGAAACATCGCATTCGGCAAGGGTTCCAGCACAGTGCCTTCGACTTCAATGGCGTCGTCTTTCGACATCCACGCTCCAATCCGGGGTTGCTACCAGGTCGCCTTGTGCCAAGCGGACCCCCCCGCCTTGCCGCCCGCGTTTGCCAAATCGACGGCTGTCGACGCAAAAACGCGTGTTAATTTCGGGTCATGCTTCCGATACACCTGTTGGGGCACCTGCGGCGATCGCCGCGCCATCGGACTGCCAAGCAGCCAGCGCGTGAATCACCGATTTGAAGACAACCTCGGGCAATTGATTGCCATCGATCGTTTGCGTGACGCTGCTATAGCGCTGGACCAGCGGCCCTGTTTGTGCGGCAAAGACTTCTAATCGTTTGCGAATCGGCCCTTCAAAATCGTCGCTCCGGTGTACCAAGTCGGCGCCGCAGCGATCGCACTTGCCGTTGACAACGGGCGGGGCAAATTCAATGTGGTGCGGATTGCCGCACGCTGGACAACTGCGGCGACCGCTCAAGCGGCGCACCACCAGATCGTCGTCGACTTTGAGGTAAACGACCAAGTCGGGCGAGAGGCCTTCGGCGTCTAGCGCGTTCGCCTGCGGAATGGTCCGTGGATAACCGTCGAGCAAAAAGCGCGGTGTGCCGTCGGCCAAACGGCAGTCGGCTTTTTGCACGCGTTCTTTGATCACGCCGACCATGACTTCATCGGGCACAAGGGAGCCGCCGCTCATAAACGTTTGCGCCAACTTGCCCACGGCTGTGCCTTCGGCGACCGCAGCGCGCAACATGTCACCGGTCGAAAGGTGAACCAAGCCAAAACGATCAACCAGTGCTTTGGCAACAGTGCCCTTGCCCGCGCCGGGGGCGCCGAGAAGGATGATGCGGTTGGCGACTCGGGGGGCGGCTGCACGGGGGGTGGCGACACGGTCGGGCACGAAGACTCCAAAAGGATGAGAAATTTCAGCGAGGTTTGCGGGTGGGCGGATTACTGCTCAAGCCGGCGGCTGCGCATGCGCGGACCGTCGCTGCCGCCAAAACCCTCGTAAGAACGAGTGATCAAATGGCTTTCAATTTGGCGCGAGGTATCCATTGCGACGCCGACGACAATCAGCAAAGAGGTACCGCCGAAGAAAAACGGCACGTTGAGACTTGTCTGCAAAAACGAGGGCAACACGCAGATCGCGCTGATGTACAGCGCGCCGCCAAACGTGATGCGCGACAGGACGCGATCGATGTATTCCGCGGTTTTCTTGCCTGCGCGAACGCCTGGGACAAACCCGCCGCCCTTTTTCAAATTGTCAGCGACATCAACGGGATTGAAGGTGACGGCCGTGTAGAAGTAGCAGAAAAACACGATAAGACCGACATACATCGCGTTGTACAACACGTGGCCGGGCGCCAAATTGTTGACGATGCCGGAGATGAACTGGTTGCTGGGCAAAAAGCTCGCCATCTGGGCCGGAAACATCAGAATCGACGAGGCAAAAATCGGCGGAATGACGCCGGCACTGTTGACCTTGAGCGGCAGAAACGAACTCTGTTGCGAATAGCTGGCCTGACCGACCACGCGCTTGGCATATTGCACCGGAATTCGGCGCTGAGCGGATTCAAAGTAAACGATAATTGCGATAACGGCCACGACAGTAGTTGCCACGAACATCAAGCCCGGCATGGAGATTTGGCCATTTTTGACCAGTTCATAGGTCTGCGTCAGCGCGTGGGGCAAGTTGGCGACGATGCCGCCGTAAATAATGAGTGAAATGCCATTGCCAATGCCGCGTTCGGTGATCTGTTCGCCCAACCACATGATGAAAACCGTGCCGGTGGTCAACGCCAACACGCACAGCAAGCGAAAGCCCCAACCCCCCGAAGCCACGGCCGAACCGCTTTGGTTGTTCATGCCTTCGAGCGCAACGGCCAACAAATAGCCCTGAACAAGCGCCAAAACCACTGTGCCGTAGCGCGTGTACTGGTTGATCTTCTTGCGTCCGGCTTCGCCTTCTTTGTTCATGCGTTCGACGGCGGGTACCACGACGGTGAGCAGCTGCAAAATGATACTGGCCGAAATGTAAGGCATAATGCCCAACGCAAAAATCGACACTTGCTGCAGCGCGCCGCCGGAGAACAAGTTGAACATGCCAAGCAGGCCACCACCAGAACTATTGAGGTATTCCGCCATCACCGCGCGATCGACGCCCGGGACCGAAACAAAGACACCGATGCGGTAAATCGCGAGCATCGCCAACGAAAACAAGATGCGATTTTTCAGCTCGGGGATTTTCCCGATATTTGCCAGTGGGTTTGCCACACTAAACCTCTGCAGTTTCGGCTGATGGGGTGTGCGCCGCCAGCACTTGCGCAGTTCCGCCGGCCGCTGCGATCTTGGTCAGCGCGGTCTGGGTGAATTTGGCTGCGGCGATCGTCAACGCGATGCCCAATTCGCCGTCGCCCAAAATCTTAATGCCATCGCAACGGCCCTTGACCAAACCCGCGCGACGCAACATGTTTTCGTCGATCGAAGCGCCATTTTCAAAGATGGTCAGTTCGCCGACGTTGACCGTGGCATACTTCTTGGCGAAAATATTGGTAAAACCGATTTTCGGCAACCGACGCTGCATCGGCATCTGGCCGCCCTCGAAATACGTACCGACATCGGGGCTTTTGCGGGCTTTTTGGCCCTTGTGGCCCTTGCCGGACGTCTTGCCTAAGCCGGAGCCGACGCCGCGGCCGAGGCGCTTGCGGGTCTTGGTGGCGCCGCGAGGCGGGCGCAAGGAGCTGAGTTCGTTTGCCATTTTCGTATCTCCGGAAAACTTGCGAGGGGGCAGCAGTATGAACGCTACCGCCAGAAAAATCAAGGGCAAAAGCAGCAAACGCGCCCGAAACTGGTGCTCCAGCGACGGGCGCGTTGCTCGGGAAACTAACCCCGCAGCTCTTCGATCGGCTTGCCGCGGCGGGCGCTGATCTGGTCGACAGTGCGTAATTGCTTGAGTGCAGCCACAGTTGCGCGCACAACGTTGTGCGGATTGTTGCTGCCGATGCATTTGGTCACAACATCGCGCACGCCGGCTTGCTCGAGCACAGCGCGAACAGGACCACCCGCGATGACGCCGGTACCGCGGCTGGCCGGACGCAGCATGACTTCGCCGGCGCCGTAGTGGCCGAGCGCGTCGTGCGGCAAAGTGCCTTTGACCATCGGTACTTTGAACATGTTCTTCTTGGCTTGATCGGTGCCTTTGCGAATCGCTTCGGGCACTTCGGCAGCTTTGCCCATGCCGACGCCGACCATACCCTTGCCGTCGCCGACCACGATGAGCGCGCTAAAACTAAAACGCCGTCCGCCTTTGACAACCTTGGCTGTGCGGTTGATCGCGATCGTCGCGCTGCCCAAGCCGTCTTCGCTCTGCTCCGGACGATCGCGGCGCGGTTGACGCGCTTCGCGGCCGCCGTGTCCTTGACCACCACCGGGACCGTGACCACCGGGGCCCTGACCTTGCCCTTGACCCGGACCTTGACGTGTATTCTCAGCCATTTTTCATTACTCCTGGGTGCCGTGGGGGTGGGGGGTGCCGCCGACGCTTGCGTTGTAGCCTTCTTTGCTCAAGAGCCCCATCTCATGGGCGGCTTTTGACACACCAGCGACGCGGCCGGTGTAGCGAAAACCATTGCGATCAAAGACCAATTTGGTGATCCCCTTGGCGATCGCCCGATCCGCGGCCAACCGACCCACAGCTTCCGCAGCGGCGGTCTTGTTGCCGTCAAATGCGCGAAGCCCGGCTTCAACCGTCGACGCCGCTGCCAGCGTTGCGCCGGAATCGTCATCGATAATTTGCACATAAATGTGTTTGCTCGAACGAAACACGCTCAAGCGCGGTCGGTCGGCGGTGCCGCGAATGGTAAAGCGCAACCGAACCTTGCGGTGCTCGCGCGCATCTTTGTACTTCTTGATCAACATCTTGCACTTCCTCAATTCGCCCAGTCTGAGATGACTCGGCTTTCACTCGTTGCGTGGCGCGTTTTTCTGGTCCATCGCCAGATTGGCACCTTGCAGCCGGGGCGGCATCTGCGCCAAAGTGGGCAGATTCGCCGATTATCCATACACTTGCAGTCATAACTGCCGTTGCAGCTACTTCTTCTTGCCGCCCTTGCCGCCGGACTTACCAGCTTTCTGGCGGACTTTTTCGTCTGAATAGCGGATGCCCTTGCCCTTGTACGGCTCGGGCGGACGCAAACCGCGGATATTGGCGGCCACTTGGCCAAGCAATTCCTTGTCGACCGAAGTCAACTCCAAATGCGTTTGCTTGTCGATCTTGCACACGACCTCTTTGGGCAGTGGAAAGGTCACCGTGTGCGAAAAACCGATCGAGAATTTCAGCGCTTGGCCCACGGCTTCGATACGAAAACCGACGCCGATGACGTCGAGTTCGCGTTTGTAACCAACGGACACGCCTTGCACCATGTTGCGCAACAAGTTGCGACCCAAGCCGTGCAATGCCTTGTTCTGACGGGTATTGTCCAGCGGATGCACCGTGGCCGACCCTTGGCTTTGTTCGATCGTCACGCCGACGATTTTGCGCGAAAGTTGGCCTAGCGGACCTTTGACGGTCACGTTGTCGCCAGCGACACTAATGGTCACCTTGGGCGGCAGCGCAACCGGTGCCTTGCCGACACGCGACACGACGATGGTTTTTTGCGGGGTGGCGATTTCCTGAGCCATGGTTGCACTCTCAATGTTTCTGCCGTTGGTTTTGCAACGGCGTTCGCGGCTGGTTTTTCAGTCAACAAGCGACTGAAAACGCTAACTTCAAAGTTCTCTCTGGGCTGCCAAAGTTTCTCTGCCCTACCAAACGGTGCACAGCAATTCGCCGCCCAAATTGGCCTGACGCGCTTTGGCACCGGTCAGCACGCCGCCCGATGTAGACAAAATCGCGATACCCATGCCATTTTTGACGCGAGGAATCGTGCCCACGCCGACGTAACGCCGCTGACCCGGCCGCGATGCGCGACGAATCCCCGTAATCACGTTGGTTTTGTCTGCGGCGTAGCGCAGCTTGACCACGATGGTGCCCTGGGCAGTTTCCTGCTTTTCGGTCACGGCCGTGATGTAGCCCTCCTGCAACAGAATGTTCGCGATCGAACGAATCATGTTGGAAGCCGGCACGGGCACTTCATCATGGCGGGCCATGATGCCGTTGCGCACGCGGGTCAAGAAGTCTGCGATCGGGTCTGTCGTCGCCATGTTGTCACTCTAATTGCGCTTGTTTGCGCGCTAAAAGTCAGTTCAAAGACACTGTTTCGTTCCAGTATTGCCTGCGCCCGCAAAGCCAAATGCCCGCGAGTTCAGGTCCTTACCAAGACGCTTTGGTCACGCCCGGCAGTTCGCCGCGCACCGCCAGTTCGCGAAAGCAGATGCGGCACATACCGAATTTGCGGATGTAAGCCTTGGACCGTCCGCAGCGCTTGCAGCGGCTATGCGCTTGCGTTGAGAACTTGGGCTTGCGCGTCGAAGCGACGATTTTGCTAGTCTTGGCCATAATTTACCCTTCAGATGCCGCGGTGCTTGTGCGCCGTCGTGTTGCCCGCGCGCCTGCGCGTTTTGGTTCGGTGCGGTTCGCCTACTTGCGAAATGGCATGCCGTAATGCGCCAGCAGCGCTTTGGCTTCGGCGTCCGTTTTGGCCGTCGTGACCACGGTGATGTTCATGCCGCGCACCTTGTCGACTTGGTCGTAGCTGATTTCAGGAAAGATAATCTGCTCTTTCAGACCGAGCGTAAAGTTACCGCGTCCGTCAAAGCCCTTGGCGCTGACGCCGCGAAAGTCGCGCACCCGCGGCAAAGCCACGGTCAACAAACGATCGAGAAATTCATTCATGCGATCGCTGCGCAAAGTCACCTTGACGCCGATCGGAATGTTCTCGCGCAGCTTGAAGTTCGCAATCGCTTTGCGCGAGCGCGTAACGATCGGCTTTTGCCCAGCGATCGCCGACAAGTGCTCCACGGTTTTCTCGATCACCTTGGGGTTCTGCGTTGCTTCGCCCAAACCAAAGTTGATCACAATCTTTTCCAAACGCGGCACTTGCATCACGTTGGTATAGCTGAACTCTTTGGTCAGCGCCGGGACGATTTCTTTCTTGTAGCGTTCTTGCAGTCGCGTAGCCATCGCTTTTCCCTTTTTGTCCCTTCGTCAGCGCCTGATTGCGCCAACGATGAACCGTATGCCGCTATTCTTACAGCGTATCCAAAACTTCGCCGGTCTTGGCCACCACGCGCACTTTGCGCTCGCGACCCTTGGAATCTTCCATCATCTTGAAGCCGACCCGCACCGCTTTACCGGTCGTCGGGCTGACAAGCGCCACGTTGCTCACATCGAGCGGCGCTTCTTTTTCAATGATCCCAGCTTCCATACCTTGGCGCTTGGCCTTTTGATGGCGCTTGATCATGTTAATTTTTTCAACAACTACGCGTTTGCCATCTTCGACCAGCCGCAGCACTTTGCCGCTTTTGCCGAGATCTTTGCCCGCAATAATCATCACCAAGTCATTTTTCTTAATCTTGCGCATGATCCAACCCTCAATCTTCAAACTGACTGACGGAACGCCGCCAAATTTTTCCGTTCGATTTACAGAACTTCCGGTGCCAGGGACACAATTTTCATGAACCGTTTGGCGCGCAATTCACGCGCCACTGGCCCAAAGATACGCGTGCCGACTGGCTCTTTCTGGTTGTTGATCACAACCGCGGCGTTGCCATCGAATTTGATGTACGAGCCGTCCTCGCGGCCGACTTCCTTGGTAGTGCGCACGATGACGGCCTTGACCACATCGCCCTTTTTCACCTTGGATTTCGGCAGCGCCTCGCGCACGGAACAGACGATAATGTCGCCAAGCGAAGCGTACTTGCGCTTGGAGCCGCCGAGCACCTTGATGCAACGCAATTGCTTTGCACCGGAATTGTCGGCCACTGTGAGGTAGGTTTCGGTCTGAATCATCGTCTTTCTCCTGTCATTGCGTAGGGTTCGCCAACCGGTTTCCCGATCGCCGCCATATTTACGCTTCTTTTTTGCGCAACGTCGCTTTGTAGCGCCAGCGTTTGTGCTTGCTCAGCGGACGGCATTCTTCGATCACGACCTGGTCGCCCATGCCGCAAACGCTGTGTTCATCGTGGGTCATGTATTTCTTGCGCCGACGAACGTACTTGCGGTACTTCGGGTGCAGAAACACGCGAGTAACGGAAACCACGACAGTTTTGTCCATCGCCGTCGAAACGACGATGCCGGTCGCGGTGCGACGGTGGCGGCCATGTTCGTCAACGACGATACCATCGACCGAGGCTTCGGCCGCATCGATTTCTGAAGCGCTCATTTCTGTTGCATCAACCATGGTTAGGACTCCGTCTTGTCGTCGGCTTTCGCTGTGCCGCGTTCGCTATGGATGCTCAGTTCGAGTTCGCGCATGCGCGTCAGCACGCGGGCCAGTTCGCGCCGCGCGGTGCGCAGCTTGATCGGACTCGGCAACTGGCCGGTATGGTGCTGGAAACGCAGACGAAACAATTCGTCGCGCAGTTCCTGCTCTTTGCGCTGCAGCTCGGCTGCCGTCAATTCACTGATAACACTCGCATTCATCCGATTTCTCCCAGCTGTGACTTTGGCGGATCAGCCGATCTCGCCACGGGCCACAACGCGCGTCTTAAGCGGCAACTTGTGCGCGGCATTGCCCAACGCTTCCTTGATGAGCGCGGGATCGTCCGCCTGAATTTCGTACAACATCGTGCCTGGATAAACCACGGCAACCCAATGATCCGGTGGCCCTTTGCCTTTGCCCATGCGGGTTTCGGCGGGCTTCTTGGAAATTGGCTTGTGCGGAAAGATCCGGATCCAAATCTTGGCATCGCGCTTGACCTTGCGGGTCATGGAAATACGCGCTGCTTCAATCTGGCGGCTGGTTAAGTAGCCGCATTCCGTAGCCATTAGGCCGAAGTCGCCGTAGCTGACCTCGTTGCCGCGGTGCGCTGTGCCCCGCATCTTGCCTTTTTGTACTTTGCGCCAAAGGACGCGCTTGGGAGCCAACATGGCTGCTCTCCTACACAATTTGCGAATCGAAATTCGCGTGTTTTCCGCGAGCGGTTGCTCGCGGGGGGCGGGCACGGAGACCCGCCCCTACCCGGAATTGGGTTACTTTGCTTGGCCCGAACGTTCCGGCAAAATGTCACCGTGGTAAATCCACGTTTTGACGCCGCAAATGCCAAAGGTCGTCTTGGCCAACGCCTCGCCGTACTGGATGTCGGCGCGCAACGTGTGCAGGGGGACGCGGCCTTCGCGGTACCACTCGTAACGGCCCATTTCGGCGCCGCCCAAACGGCCCGAACAAGCCACGCGGATGCCTTTGATGCCAAATTTCTGCGCGGCCTGCATGGCCTTGCGCATCGCGCGCCGGAACGCCACGCGGCGTTCGAGCTGGGTTGCGATGCTTTCAGCAACGAGCTGCGCGTCGGTTTCCGCGCGGCGAATCTCATGAATCGACAGGACAATCTCACCCTGAGCGATCTTGGCCAACATGGCCTTGAGTTTCTCGGCTTCTTTGCCCTTGGGCCCGATCAGAATGCCCGGGCGCGCGGTGTGCACGCCGATGCGAATTTGCCGCGCGCGACGCTCGATGTCGATGCGCGAAATACCAGCGTGATTCATCTTGCCCTTGATGAGCTTGCGAATCTGCAGATCCTCGTGCAACCACGTGCAATAATTCTTTTCCTCGAACCATTTGGAGTTCCAGGTGCGAATCACGCCCAAGCGCAGACCGTTCGGATGGCTTTTTTGTCCCACTGTACCCTCTACTCTTTCTTAGAACCGCTTGCACAATCGTGCGAAGAAGTCGCCGAACGAAAAACTATTTCAACAAGTTAACGAACACCGAGTTCGAGCGTCACATGGCTCGACTTTTTCAAAATCTTGGTCGCGCGCCCCTGCGCCCGCGGCGTGAACCGCTTGAGCATCCGCGCCTGATCGACAAAAACCGCTTTGACAAACAGCGCATCGACGTCGGCGTCGTGGTTGTTGCGCGCATTGGCAATGGCGCTGTCGAGCAATTTCTTCATCGGCAACGCGCCCAGCTTGACAGTAAATGCCAAGATGTTCAGCGCTTCGGCCACCGGTTTGTTGCGAATCTGATCGATGACCACCCGCACTTTGCGCGGCGCGATGTTGAGATCGCTCAGATGGACTCGAAAACTCGTTGATGTGTCAGCCATGATAAACTCCAAGAACTTCGCGGAGTTGCTCCGCGCTTTCCAAACAATTTCTAACGCTGCTTGGCCTGTTTGCCCTATCGTTTTTTAACTTTCTTATCAGCCGAGTGTCCGTAAAATGTCCGCGTCGGCGAAAACTCGCCCAACTTGTGACCGACCATGTTTTCCGTAACGAAAACAGGGACGAACTTCTTGCCGTTGTGGACCATGAAATTCAAACCGACAAAGTCGGGGAACACGGTCGAACGCCGCGACCAGGTCTTGATCGGCCGCTTGTTGCCCGTGCGCACCGCCTCTTCGACTTTGACTTTCAAGTGCCCGTCGACAAACGGACCTTTCTTAATCGAACGCGCCATGTGTTTCCTCTGCTTGCTAAACTTGCCCGGCCCGTGAGCCGATCATCAGAATAAAATCGTGCTGTTACTTGCGCCGCGAAACGATCAAACGGTTGGTCCGCTTGTTGCTGCGCGTCTTGGGTCCCTTGGTCTTCTTGCCCCAGGGCGTCGTCGGATGACGACCACCTGAAGTCCGACCTTCACCACCACCCAACGGGTGATCGACTGGGTTCATCGCAACACCGCGCACATGCGGGCGAATGCCCAGCCAACGCGTGCGGCCCGCTTTGCCCAAATTGATCTTGTCGTGATCGAGGTTGCCGGTCTGACCAATGGTTGCCCGGCAATCACGTGTGACCTTGCGCAGTTCACCCGAGGGCAGGCGGAGCAGGGCATGCTTGCCTTCTTTTGCCATCAATTGCGCTGCAGTTCCGGCGGAACGGCACATCTGGCCGCCTTTGCCCGGCTGCAACTCGATGTTGTGAATCATTGTACCGACCGGAATTGACTCCAGCGGCAGCGTATTGCCCGGCTTGATATCGGCGTTCTTGCTCGAAATCACAGTGTCGCCGACTTTGAGGGCCAGTGGCGCGAGAATGTAGCGTTTTTCGCCGTCGGCGTAATGCAACAGCGCAATGCGCGCCGAGCGATTCGGATCGTATTCGATCGTCGCCACGTTGGCCGGCACAGCGACTTTGTCGCGTTTGAAATCGATAATCCGGTAGTGACGCTTGTGGCCACCGCCGCGCTGATAAGCCGTGATGCGGCCATAGCTATTGCGGCCGCCGCTTTTGCTCAACGGCGCGATCAGCGACTTTTCCGGCGTGTCAGTCGTGACTTCTTTGTAATCGCTGAGCGCCAGCTGCCGCGTTCCCGCGCTGACCGGCCTGTAGTGCTTGATACCCATAACTTTCTCCTAAACCTGCTCAGGACACTGGTACGAATTCTGGTGGCCCATACGCCACGGAAGGGTCAAACGCCCTGGAAGAAGTCGATCTGGCCGCCTTCGACCAATTGGACAATGGCTTTTTTGGTATCGGCGCGAAAGCCGCTGAAGCGACCGACGCGGCGAATCTTGCCCTTGTGCGAAATCGTGCGCACGTCCACGACGCGAACGCCGAACAATTGCTCGACGGCATTTTTGATCATCGGCTTGTTGGCATCCCTATGGACTTCAAACACAATCTCATTGCGCGCATCGCGAGCGAGGTTGTTTTTCTCCGTGATCAACGGCCGAACTAGAATTTGGGTCAAATGAAGCGATGCCATGTCAATCTCACTTTGTCGCAGCTGCTGTAGCTGACAGATCCATGCATATCAGGTGGGTTTAGCCCAAACGCGCGTGCAGGGCGTGCACCGCTTCGACGGTCAAAATCAGCTTGTCATGTTTCAGAACATCAAAAACGTTCACGCCTTCAGCGCGAATATATTTGGCCAATTTCAAATTGCGCACCGATTTGTGCAGGCCCACGTTTTCCGTACCCGCGACAATGAGCGACTTGGTTGCGCCAAAGCGCTGCAAAATGATCGCTGCTTCTTTGGTCTTGGGCGTTTCAAAATGGAACTCGTCCACGACGATCATGTCGCCGGCGGCTGCGCGGGTCGTCAGTGCCGAACACAGTGCAGCGCGCCGCACTTGCTTGGGCACAACGTAGCTGTAATTGCGCGGATGTGGGCCGTGGGCGATGCCGCCGCCGACAAAGATCGGCGCTTTCTTCGAACCGTGACGTGCACCGCCCGAGCCTTTTTGCTTCAGCGACTTGCGCGTCGTGCCGGAAACCGTCGTGCGCGTTTTGGTGGAGTGCGTGCCCGCTCGGCGATTGGCCAGTTGGTTGCGCACGATTTCCCAATGCAAATGCGGCTTGATCTCAGCGCCGAAAATATCGTCGTTGAGTTCGATCTCTGCGACCGTTTGCCCTTGCACATTCACTACGTTGACTGTAGCCATCACACCCTCTCTAACTTTTCAATGCTGCCATTGCGCGCAAATTGACGTCAATGCTCAGGTTTTGATCTCAACGGCAACGCCGGCAGCCAGATCCAAACGCATGAGCGCGTCCAGTGTCTGCTGCGTCGGATCGAGGATGTCGATCAAGCGCTTGTGCGTGCGAATTTCGAACTGCTCGCGGCTCTTCTTGTCGACGTGCGGGGAGCGCAACACCGTGTAACTATTGATCCGCGTCGGCAATGGAATCGGCCCCGCGATGCGCGCGCCCGTGTTGCGCACGGTCGTGATGATCTCGCTGACCGATTGGTCGAGCAATTTGAAATCATACGCTTTGAGTCGAATGCGAATGCGCTGGCCTGCCATGATGAACTCCAACTGAAAACAACGAGAAGGGCCGAATGAACCAGGTTTAGTTGCCCTGCTTCTTGATAATTTCCTGCAAAATATTGCTCGGTGCAGGCGCGTAGTGGCTGAACTGCATGGAGTAGGTGCCGCGGCCTTGGGTGCGCGAACGCAAATCCGTGGCGTAGCCAAACGTTTCACCCAGCGGCACTTCGCCGGTGATGACCCGCACGCCGGCGCGCTCGTCCAAATTGTTGATGCGACCGCGGCGGCTGTTCAAATCGCCGATGATGTCGCCCATGTAGTCTTCCGGCACCAGAATTTCGATACCGAAGATCGGTTCAAGCAACTGGCACTTGGCTTTGGCGCACGCTTCTTTAAACGCTTGCGAAGCACAAACTTGGAACGCGATATCGCTTGAATCGACGTCGTGATAGGAACCGTAGAACAACGTTGCTTTGACATCGACCATGGGAAAGCCAGCCAAGAAGCCGTTGTTCAAAGCGCCGCGGATGCCCTTATCGACCGAAGGAATGAATTCCTTGGGGATAATGCCGCCTTTGATCTCGTCGACGAACAAGTAACCGCCACCAGGCTCTTGCGGTTCCAAGCGAATGCACACGTGGGCAAACTGGCCTTTACCACCGGTTTGCTTGGCGTATTTGTGATCGACTTCAGAGGCTTGCGTGATCGTCTCACGGTAAGCGACTTGCGGCCGACCGACTTTGGCGTTGACTTTGAACTCGCGTTTGAGGCGATCAACGATGATTTCCAAGTGCAATTCGCCCATACCGGCGATAAGCGTTTGGCCCGTTTCTTCATTGCTGTAGAACTTGAAGCTCGGATCTTCACGCGCTAACTTGCTTAGACCGAGAGACATTTTCTCCTCTTCGGCCTTGTTGTCGGGTTCGATCGACACGCTGATGACCGGATCGGGGAATTTCATCAATTCCAACGCAATCGGTTGTTTCGCATCGCAAAGGGTGTGGCCGGTAATGGTGTCGCGCAAACCAGCGACTGCGACGATGTCGCCGGCAAACGCTTCTTTGATGTCTTCGCGCTTGTTGGCGTGCATCTTCATGATGCGGCCGATGCGCTCTTTTTTGCCGGTGTTGGCGTTCAAGACACCGTCGCCGACGACCATGGTGCCTGAATAAATACGCACATACGTCAAGTGGCCGATGAACGGGTCGGTCCAAAGTTTGTACGCCAGGCCGCAGAACGGCGCGTCGTCTTTGGCCTCACGGCTAATCGGATCGCCCGCACCGCGTTCGCCTTCCGGAATGATGCCTTTGACCGGCGGAATGTCTTTGGGCGACGGCAAGTATGCGACAACGGCGTCGAGCAACTGCTGAACACCCTTGTTCTTAAAGGCTGAACCGCAAATGACCGGAATGCAGGTGATCTTGATCGTCGCTTCGCGGAGCAATTTCTGCGTCTCTTCGACCGAAATGTCTTCACCGCCGAGGTAACGCTCCATAGCGTCCAAATCGTTTTCGACAATGTGCTCAAGCATGTACGCGCGCGCCGCGACGGCTTCGTCTTTTTGATCGGCCGGAATGTCCACGACGTCAAAGCGCGAACCCTGGCTGGAATCGTCGAACAACATGGCCTTCATCGCGATCAGATCGATGACACCTTTGAAATGCTCTTCGGCGCCAATCGGCAGAAAGATTGGAATCGGGTTGGCACCCAAGCGATCGCGCAACTGTGCGACGACTCGGGTGAAATTTGCACCCGTACGGTCCATCTTGTTGACGAAAGCGATACGCGGCACATGGTAGCGATCGGCTTGACGCCAAACGGTTTCGGATTGCGGCTCGACGCCGCCAACCGCACAAAACACAGCGACAGCGCCATCGAGCACGCGCAGCGAGCGCTCGACCTCGATCGTGAAGTCGACGTGGCCCGGCGTATCGATGATGTTGATCGTCTTGCCGTCCCACTGACACTGCGTAGCGGCCGACGTGATCGTAATGCCGCGCTCTTGCTCCTGTTCCATGAAATCCATGGTGGCTGCGCCATCGTGGACTTCGCCGATCTTGTACAGACGGCCGGTGTAAAACAAGATGCGCTCGGTCGTCGTGGTTTTACCCGCGTCGATGTGGGCCATAATGCCGATATTGCGAAATTTTTCGAGCGCTTGAGTCCGTGGCACTGGGCTACCTATTTTTCGGCTGGGGGGGGAGTAACTGGAGCCGCTAAGAGAATCTTTTTCACTTGCAAGGGGGCCGGAAAAACGAATTTGATTACCAACGATAATGCGCAAACGCTTTGTTGGCTTCTGCCATGCGGTGCACGTCTTCGCGCTTCTTGACCGCCGAGCCGCGGTTGTTGGCTGCGTCCAGAATTTCATTGGCCAATTTTTCGTCCATGGATTTTTCACCGCGGGCCCGCGCCGAAGCGATGAGCCAGCGAATCGACAGCGCGGTGCGCCGCTCCGGGCGAATTTCCACGGGAACCTGATAGTTCGAACCGCCGACGCGCCGCGACTTCACTTCGACCGACGGCCGAATGTTGTCGAGGGCTGTGCGAAACAGCTGAACCGGATCGGCCTTGCCGCGCAGTTCGACCTTGGCCAGGGCGGCGTACAAAACTCGCTCGGCAACGGATTTTTTACCGTCATACATCAACGAGTTGGCGAACTTGGTCACCAATTGATCGCCGTATTTGGGATCACGCGGCACGGGGCGCTTGGGTACTTCGCGACGACGGGGCATTGTCTATCTCCAATTCATTTGCCGACTTATCGGCTGACTCTTACTTTTCTGGCTCTTATTTTTCTGGCTCTTATTTTTCTCGCCGGACAGAAAACTACTTCTTGGCGCGTTTGGCGCCGTATTTGCTGCGGCTTTTCTTGCGGTTGGCCACGCCGGTGGTGTCCAAGGAGCCGCGCACGATGTGGTAACGCACGCCGGGCAGATCCTTGACGCGACCGCCGCGGATCAACACGATGCTGTGCTCTTGCAAGTTGTGGCCAACGCCCGGAATGTACGACGTAACTTCCATGCCGTTGGACAAACGGACGCGGGCTACTTTGCGCAGCGCCGAGTTCGGTTTCTTGGGCGTGGTCGTGTAGACGCGCGTGCAAACGCCGCGTTTTTGCGGGCAGGCATTGAGCGCCGGCGACTTGCTTTTGCGGTGTTTGTCGTCGCGGCAGGCACGGACAAGTTGATTGATTGTCGGCATTTACATCGCTCCCATTTTCAAAAGCACTTAGGTGTCAGACAAGAAGTTCGTTCGGGCGCTTTTTTACAAAGCCTATTGCTATTGCGCACATTCAGCGAGACGATCGTGTCCGCCCCGTGCTACCGACGCATCCCATGATGCGTCTTGAGCACGGCAAAATTCTTACGGACCTCTTCGCGGGACCGTCTCAGCCGGCGATGCGCTTGACCAAGTGGCTCAAAGTCGTGCACAAGTGCCGACTTAGCCACCCAGCGGGTGATGACATCTTCCAGGACGAGCCCGGCGATTTGCCATCAACGCGATCGCTAACCTCCATTCTCTGCGCGGCAAAGCGCAAAGAAACTGAGCGGATAGCGCCCATCGTGCCTTCGCGGAGGGAACAACGTCTTATCCGGACGTCATCCTCTTGCAGCGATTTCCAGCCGAGGCTGGTGGAGCGCTGCGAAGGCTCCTTTCCCGATGGGGGGACACAGCCGACCTTGCGGCTTTGGCTGCGGGGCCACTGTTATCCGGGATCTCAACTTTGCTGTCAAGCGCATTTTGTGACGCAGCGCGCTTTTTTGCCGATCTGTTGCAGATTTCGTAGGAAATCGTCTCATGCCGCACGCCGATGGACCAGCCAAGAGGCGAGCAAACGTTAGCATTACAGTGGGATGACTCATCGCTTGCGCAGATTGGGCCGGGAGATCTCCGCGTTCGATCTTGTGCGATCTTGATCATCTCGTGCCGTGGCATTCAAACTGCGGCAAAAGTAGCACAAGTCGCTACAATTACGCGATTAAATGGAAGGTCTATTCACGCCAAATGAACTTCCACGGATGTCGCTTCAAGTCTTTGAGCAAAAGCTTGAGATCCATGAACAGCTCGTTGTCCATGAGCAAGCCGCCCACCGTGCCGCGACCGGCGCGCGCATTGGCGCTGACTGCTTTGACGTCGTCGATCACGCCGTCGACTTTGCCCATGGCCGCATCGGCTTTATCCAGCGTTGTCATAATCTTGCCGTGGCCTTTGTCGCCCAGCAGCACTTCAGCTGTCGGTTGATCGCGCAGCTTTTCAGAAAGCGTCCGCACATTTTTCGCGACCACTTTGGCATCGCGCAAAATGGGGTCGGCGGCGTCATCGGCCTTGGCGGTCAACGATTCGACGTGGCCGAGCGATCTTTTGATTTGTTTGCCATCGCCAACGGCGCTTTGCATTGTCGCCACCAAGGCTTCGGCTTTGCTTGCCGCCGCATCGAGTTTGGCGATCGTCGCTTTGATCGTTTCGCGGTTTTCCAGAATCAGTTTGTCGGCGTCCTGCACGGTTTTCTTGGTTTCAAGCACAGTTTCATCTGCGTGCGTGAGCAGATCACCGACCGTTTTTTCGTTCTTTTCCAAGATCCGCGTAATTGCGCCTGCGACTTTGGTCAGCTGCTGCCCAAGAATTTCCATGCGCAGCGGCGGCACACCTTCGCGCGTCGAGTTGGCCGCGAGGATCGGCGTGTCGTAACTTCCCGGATCAATTTCAATATATTTTTCGCCCAAGATACCTTGGGTCGAAATATAGAACTGCGCGTCGCCGTGCAAGGTTTTGCCTTTTTCCGGATCGAGGTCCAAAAACACCCGCACCGTGACCCGCCTGCCGCTTTTGGGATCCTTCTTGCCACCCCAGTATTCAACGTGATTGACTTTGCCCGCTGACACGCCGGCGATCTTGACCGGCGCGGCCGCCTTGATGTCGCTCGCCGTCTGAAAATCGACAGAGATTGGATAGCCGCTAGCGCCGCCCATATCGCCAAGAATAAAGATAAAGCCGACAAGCAGCGCCGTGCAGATGAGCACCAGCGCGCCGACTTTGATCTCGATGGACTTTTCTTTCACCAGTTTCCTCGGCTGCGCTAGTTTCAGACAGGCGCGGAATCTTGCGGCATATTCATTTGATGGGCAAGCGCTCGCGCACTTTTGCGGGTCTAAAGAATCATCGGTCCTTCGGCAAGTCCACGAATAAATTGCTGAATTACTGGATCCGCCGTCGCGCGAAATTCTTTTGGTGTCCCCTCTAAACGCACTTCGCCTTGATAGATCATAGCAATGCGATCGGCGACGGTAAAAATGGAACGCAGATCGTGGCTGACAACAATCGATGTTACGCCTTGCTCCACCGAAAGTGCTCGAATCAATTGATCTACGTTGGCCGCTGCCATTGGATCAAGCCCAGTGGTCGGCTCGTCAAAGATCACAAAATCCGGCGACAGCGTCAGTGCCCGCGCGATCGCGACGCGTTTGCGCAAGCCATCGCCGATGTCGGACGGAAATTTCTCAGCCATATGGTCCATCTGCACGCGTTTGAGAAAACCCATCGCCGCATTGGTGGCCTCTTTGCCCTTCAAACCCTTGTGTTTTCGCAGCGGCAGCGTCACGTTTTCCACCAAGTTCATTGAATCAAAAAGCGTCGAATGTTGAAACACCATCGCGCAGCGCATCCGCACCGGATAAAAGGCTTTCTCAGTAAAATGCGTGACATCTACGCCATCGAGCAGGACTTGGCCGGCATCGGGTTTCATCAAGCCGACCAAATGTTTGACCAACACCGATTTGCCGGCGCCGGAAATACCGACAATAAATAAAATCGTGCCTTTTTCCGCGTTGACCGACACGTTTCTGAGCACGTGTTTGCTGCCAAATGATTTGTAAATATTTCGAAATTCGATCATTTGGCTCAGTCTGCCCATTGGGCGGTCGCAGTTGGTTTACGCGGCGCGCGTGCGAGATAATAGTCGCCAGCGCGTGCAGCGCCAACCCAAGCTGCGCAAAAGGCAAAAGATGAGCGACGTTGCACAGCCAATTTCACCCAAACGCATCAATCACTTGGGCATCGCGGTCAAAGATCTGGATGAAGCGCTGCTGGTGTGGCGCGATGCGCTGGGTTTGCAGGTCAAAGAAATCATAGACATGCCTGAAAATGGTTTGCGGGTGGCCTTTCTGCAATGCGGTGAAACACTTATCGAATTGCTGGCGCCGCTGGGCGACGGCAGTGAGATCGGCAATTTTTTGGAAAAACGCGGCGGCGGCATCCACCACATTTGCTTGGAAGTGGATGATATCGCTGTGTCTACCGCCCAAGCAGAAGGGCAGGGCATCAAAATGCTCGGCACCGGCACGCGCATCGGCGCAGAAGGGTATCCTGTGCGTTTTGCGCATCCAAAATCGACAGTTGGCGCGTTGGTGGAATTGTTGGAAAAAAAATGACCGTCAATGCGCATCGGCCCAAGAATGCCCGCAGCGCAGATCAACTTGCAGCGGCACTTTCATCGGCGTCCCATCCGGCAAAATCCCGGCACCTTCCATAGCGTTGCGCACCAAAATCGTGACGGCGTCGACCTCGCTGTTTGGCACTTCCAGTACCAGTTCATCGTGCACCTGCAGCAGCAACTTGGCGGCAAAATTGCCCTCGTTGAGCTGCTTTTGCACCGCGATCATCGCGATTTTGATCAAATCAGCCGCCGTTCCCTGCACCGGCGTGTTGACCGCCACGCGCTCGGCTGCTGCGCGCTCCATCCCCGGCGGCTGCTTGAGGCCGGGCAGGGTGCGGCGTCGGCCAAAAAGCGTGCGCACTTCACCAGTTTCATTGGCATCGGCTAGCGTTTTTTCCACCCAAGTTTTTACACCTGAAAAATTGGCAAAGTACCGTTCGATGAACGCCTTGGCCTCTTTGAGGGAGACGCCGATCTCGCGCGCCAGACGCTGCGGCCCCATGCCGTACAAGATCCCGAAGTTGATTGTTTTTGCCGCGCTGCGCTGCTCGCTCGTCACCAAGCCGGGCATAACGCCGAAAATTTGCGCGGCCGTCTCACGGTGAATATCCATACCGCGCACAAAGGCCGATTGCATCGTCGGTTCATCGGCCATGTGCGCCATCACGCGCAATTCGATTTGGCTGTAATCTGCTGACATCAGAACGCAATTTTCCGCTGCCACGAACGCCTGCCGGATGCGTTTGCCTTCTTGGCTGCGAATCGGAATGTTTTGCAAGTTTGGCTCGATGGACGAAAGCCGACCAGTTGACGCGACGGCTTGGGCAAAACACGTGTGAATTCGGCTATCAAGCGGCAAAATCACTTCGGGCAAAGCGTCGGTGTAAGTGCCCTTTAACTTGGCCAACTGGCGATACCGCAGCACCTTGGCCGCGATCGGATGATCCAGCGCTTCCAGCACACTTTGATCGGTGGAATAGCCCGTCTGCGTTTTCTTTTTCGCCGGCAATGCGAGTTTGACAAACAAAATGTCGCCCAGTTGCGACGGCGAGCCAACATTGAACTTTTGCCCAGCAAGTTCATGAATCTGCGCTTCTTCCGCCGCAATCTCACCGGCCAACCAAAGACTTTGCTTGGCCAATTCATCCGGTTCAACCCGAATGCCGTTCCACTCCATCTGGCCCAGCACATCGGCCAGTGGAACTTCCATATCGCGATAAATACCGCGCACATGGACTTCATCGAGCAAGGGCAGCAACAGCGCATGCAGTTGCCAAATCAGCGCGGCCCGTTGCGCGACGTGCGCCGCAGCTTTGTCGACTGGCACTTTGTCCCAACCGGTTTGATTCTTGCCTTTGCCCAGCCATTCATCTTCCGCGGCCAAAATCGTATTGCTCAGCCCTGACGCGATGTTGCGCAGCGAATGCGTGTAGCGTTCCGCATCGTGCACATAGCTCGCGAGTTGCACATCACCTATCCATCCGCGCACTTGCACGCCGTGGCGCCGCAGTACCAACGTGTCGTACTTGCTGTGATGCCCGATCTTGCCGATTTGCGGATTTTCCAGCACGGGCTTGAGGATACGCAGCACTTCGTCTTTTTGGGTTTGACCCAGCGCTCTGCCGCCGAGCTGATCCACGTGTTGCAGGGGAATGTACGCCACATGCCGCGCCGTCCAACTCAGGCCGATGCCGACCAAATTGCCCCACATCGGCTGCAATCTCTCCGGATCGGCCTGACTGGTCACGGTGGCGATCGCCACTTGCCGACTGAGGCGAATTTGCTCGGCCACGCCTTGGATATCTGAGAGATCAGTGAGGATTTCAAACTGAAGTTGCTGTTCTTGGCCCGCGGGGACGTCTGTGAATTCTGTTTGCAACCGTTTGAAGCCCAGTTCGGCAAAAGTTTTTGCCAACGCGTCGCGATCATCGGGTTGGCGTTTCAAGTCATCCAGTTGCCACGGCAACTGCGCGTCCATATCCAACGCCACCATTTGCCGCGCGAGCTTGGCCGCATCGGCGCTGTCGCGCAAAAGCTGTTGTGTTCTTGGCGGTTCTACCTTGTCAATCTGCGCGTAAATCCCATCCAGCGTGCCCCATTGCTGCAGCAATTTGACCGCGCCTTTTTCGCCGATGCCTTTGACGCCGGGGATGTTGTCCGAGGAATCGCCCATGATCGCCAACAAATCGCCGATGCGATCGGGTCCAACCCCCCATTTTTCTTCCACTTGTTTGGGCGTATAGACCAGTCCCTTGCCATCGTCGAGTTGGCGGATCCAGCCTTGATCGCCGTCGGCCTCGATCACCAACTGCATCAGATCTTTGTCGCCACTGACGATCAGCACGTCGTGGCCCGCTTTGCGGCCGCGAATCGCCAAAGTGGCAATCAGATCATCGGCTTCCATCCCAGGGAGCACCAGCAACGGCACGCCTAACTCCACGCAAACGCGTTGCGCGATCGGCCACTGAATCTGAAGATCCGGCGGCATATCCGGGCGATTGGCTTTGTAATTTGGATCCAACTCGTGGCGAAAAGTCGGTGCCGACGTATCAAAACAGGCCGCAATCTTGGCGGGTTGGCGATCGCGCAGCAATTTTTGCAGCATGGAAACAAAGCCGAACACCGCGCCCGTCGGCTGCCCCACCGGCGAAGTCAGGCCGCGCACGGCAAAAAAAGCCCGAAATACAGCGTGCGATCCGTCGATCAGCAGCAAAAGCGGACGATTGGCCATACTGCCTCAAATTGTTTGGAAGTTTTGCGGCTTGGCGCGTTGCACCAGCGGCATACGCTCATGCACAAGTCGGAGATTTACTTGCAGTTGGCGCACGTGGACCCGGCACACGACTTGCCAGCTACTTTGCTGCCGCTCGCATCGCAGCAATCGCCCGCCGATTTGCAAGTCGCATCGCAGTAACAGCCGTTGCCTTGGCCACCGCAGTTCTTATCGCAGAAATGCCCTGCGCAGTCCTCCGCACAAGACTCTTTGGTTTCGGTGCCATTGCAGAAACCGTCGCCACATTTGGGCGGGCACATGGCGGCAGAATCGTCACAGCACGGCGGAAAGCCGTTCGCTGAACAATTCGCTTTGCACGAGCACATGCCGCCCGTCTTGTTCTTGCTGTAATCGTTGCACAAACCTTTGCAGCCGACGCCGCAATCCTTGGGACAACTGTCGGCCGTCTCGGTGCCGTTGCATTTGGAGTCGCCGCAAGTGGGCGGACATTCGCCGCAATCCTTGGGGCAGCCGCTGCAAGTTTCGCCAGCAGAGCACGACCCATCGCCGCAACTGACTTTGGGGCATTTGGGCGCGGCTCCACCCAACGCGGCGATGCATTCGTTGACGCAAGCGCTGTCCCATTTGGTCTTGCAGCAGAAGGGATCTTGTGCACAAACAACCGCTTGGCAATCACAGTTGCCGCAGCCCGCGCCACTGCCCTGTGACAAACCGGGCGATGCACAATTCGGCGAACACACACCGCAATCGGCGGGGCACGTGCCACAGTGTTCCGCACCGTCGCATTTGCCGTTGCCACAGGTTGGGCCGCTCGGCTGTCCGCCCGGGCAGCCACCGCAGTCGATCGAACAGCTGTCGCATTTTTCCGTTGCGACGCAGTACCCGTCGCCGCAGTCCGGCGTTAGAGGGCAGTCGTTCGGGCAGGTTGTGGGATCCTCGGTGTCGTCGCAAGTATTGTTGCCGCAAACAGCTTTGCCGCCGCACTCAGGGCCTTTGCACTGCTGACTGCATTCGTCGACGCAACTGCTGTCCCAAGCCGTTTTGCAGCAAAATGAGTCCATCGCGCAGACGCATTTTTCGCAACCGCAGCCGCCGCAGCCCGATGGGTTGGGATCGCCCGCTTTTTTGGCGACACATTCCGGCGCACATGCGCCGCAGTCCGCCGGACACGCGCCACAATCCTCTGTCGCCGCGTCGCATTTGCCGTCGCCACAGGCCTTGCAAGGCCCGCAATCTTTCGGGCAACTCGTGCAGGCTTCGCCTTCGCCGCACTGGCCATCGCCGCAAACGGTTGGCAACGTGCACTTAAACGTCAGTTTGTAGGTGCCGACCGCGTTTTTCGTTGTCTCAATGACGAAAATCCGCTTGCTACCGCCCGGGATACCCGCCATGAAATCATTGTCTTGCGCGTCGCATTCGTTGGTCGCGCAGGTGTTGGCGGCGTTTGGCGGCATGCTGATGACCGTCATCGGCGGCGACGCGACTTCCGTCACCGTGCTGGCCAAAGTCACGTGGACGACAGTGGTTTTATCCGCCGACAACACGTAGACGTTCTCGGCTCCGTCCCATTTCTGCGTGGAGCATTTGTAGGCTTGCATCGCAGAACCATTCATTTTTGTCGCATCGATCTGGATCACATCACCGCAAGCAACCGCCTTGGGCGCGCAGGCTACCGGCGCGCAGCCGTCTGGCGCCGAACACGCGCCCTGTTTACAGGTGCCGGCTCCGCCGCAAATCCCACCGACGGTGCAAACGGTGCTATCGGATGCCGGTTTCAACTCGCAATTGCCGCTGGCCACGTTGCAAACCGCCGGCAAGCACAGCGAAAATCCTTTGTCCTTGCAATCGGCGTCCAGTTTGCACTTGGCCGTGGGGGCGATATCGTAACTGACGTCGGAGCTTGCACTATCCGTCTTTTTGATGTCGCTGCTGCCGTCGCTCGGAATGATATCGGTGACTTTGCCGTCGATGGCATCCATGGCCGTGCCGTCTGAAATATTGCTGTCCAACACAGCATCCTTGTTGTCTGCATCTTTGCCCGACGCTGGAGAATCGCCGACCGCCAGTGAATCACCGACCGCAACGTCATTTTGCCCAACAGTATCCCCACCGGAAACGCCATCGCCGCCGCCTGGCCCGGTATCGTTGGCCACCGCCACGTCCGCTGGTCCCGTGTCCGGCGAGGGGCTGTTGCCCGCAGCCGCGCCGTTCGTGTTGCCACAACCACCTAAAATTGCGGCGATCATCGTGGTAACAGCGACGAAGCGACAACGTTGGTTCCAAGTCACTGAGGAGGAGAAGGCGTTCATGGCGAGACCTCTGGGGCGGTGAAAAGACAAGAGCTGCGCAGTCAAACCGCGGCAAGTCGACAAGTTTAGCAACCGCCCCGCGAAAGTGCAAGGGCAGCAACAAAGTGTAACTATGCTAACCTCAAGAGATATTCTGTGGCTATTCTGGTCGCAGCATCACGCAAACCGTCTGCGTTTGCGGCAGCGGGCTCTCCAGTTTTTCGCACGCCGCGGTGGGCCAATTCATTTTGTCCATGAAGTCGGCAATGGGATCGAGCGGCAAATCGACAAGTCTATCAGCCGCATGCATCGGCACACACACCCGCGGTTGCACGGCGCGCACCAATTCTGCCGCGCGATCGCCGTTGAGCGTATACGTGCCGCCAACGGGCACCAAAAGCACGTCGGTGTGCTTTAACCAACCGACATCACGATCATTCCATGCCGCGATGTCGCCGCAATGTACGACCCGCAGCGCGCCACTTTGCAGCGACACCATGCGCACCAAACCCATGCGCTTGCCGCCGTGGGCGTCATGAAACGCTGGCCGCACGCGCAGTTGCACCGACCCGACGTCGCAGTCGCCATCGACGATTCGCGTTGTGCCCAGCGCTGGGGTCCACGCGCTGTGATCCTCGTGGGCGTGGGTGTGGACGATCGCGTCAAAAGGCCCTTGGATTTCAGGGAAGTGAAAACGGCCTCCCAAAGCGCCGGGCTTGTGCGGATCGAGGCAGAAACGCATGTCACCCATGCGCAAGTCAAACGCCGCATGGCCCAAAAAATGGAGTTGAAATACGGACTTGCTCGACATTTGCGTCTAGTGCGACTCGGGCGAAGCGGCGTGGTCAAAGTGCATCACGCCGATAAAGGGCAAATTGCGGTAGCGTTCTTCGTAATCCAGCCCGTAGCCGACGACGAACACGTCGGGAATGGTAAAACCCACGTAATCTAGCGGCACTTCGATCTTTTTGCGCGCAGGTTTGTGCAGCAGCGTGCATACACGCAGGCTCGCCGGATGGCGGGCTTGCAGCAAATTCATCAAATAACTCATGGTCAAGCCAGTGTCGACGATGTCTTCGACCACCAGCACATCGCGACCGGCGATATCCATCGTCAAGTCGTGGGTCAGGCGCACCGCCCCCGACGACTCCAAGCCACCCGCGTACGATGAAACCGCCAGAAATACCAGATTTACATCGCGTTGCATCTGACGCGCCAGATCGGAAAAAAAATGAATGGAGCCCTTGAGCACGCAAACCAGAATCATGGGCTGCTTTGTGGACGGCAACGCATCGAGCTCTTGGCCCAATTCTGCCGTCCTCCCGGCGATTTGCGCTGCATTGAGGTAGGATTCGACGCGCTCGATCATGGCAGGCACTCCCAAACTGGATGGATTCAAAGCAACAAGTATGATTTAGGTCAGGGCGTTGTTCATGATTTCGCCCATACCGCCGGCACCGGGTACGATGTATTGGTGTTCGGTCAAGCCGCGCTCGCGGTCCCATTGCGCGCCCGGCACGTCGGCCAGCACATCCGCGGGCGACAGGCCGCGATCCAAGCGATAGGCGTAAATATGCACGTTCTCAGGCAGAGACGTCATCAATTTGCGGATATATTCAGGCGTAATCATCAAATTTATCGCGAAAATATGTTGCGGCGGCCCGTCCAGTTCGGTCAGGTAGAAGTTGATCGCTTCGGTGAGAGAACCACCGGTGGCGCCCATCGGATCCGGAAAAAGCACGGTCCTGCCGGCGACAGGCCCCGCGATCTTGCGACCGAACATGCCAGCCCCCGTGACCTGGGCTGCGTCATTGACCAAGCGATTCATCAAGATGTGGTCCTGACGAACCCGTGTGGGATCAAGGACTTCACACAGCGCTTCAAAGCAAACCATCGAAGGCAAAATGCCCGCGCGGGCAATGTCGACAGTCGTCACTTCCGTTGAAGGATCAATAATTTGTCCTTCATACACCCCCAGCGGCGTGTGTTCGCGCATCCGCGTGTCCGAACGCACTACGCGCCGCGGCAGTTCGCGGTTGATGACTTCACGCATCAGCCCGCGGTAAAGTAGTGAAATTAAACGATTTACTTCGGGTTGCACGCACTGTGGGTGGCAAAGGCGAGCCAGCCAAGTCAGCGCCAGCGGATCGCGCAACAGGTGCACCCGCGGCCCGTAGCAGTGCTGCATTTCGCCGACGTGATCGATGTGCAAGTAACTAGTTTCACCCATAATATCAAGCCTATGTTCGCGACGCATCTGCGATTTTTGCGGCAACGTCAAACCGAAGTCCGTTACTGCGCGGGCAGTGGTACGCGCAGCGGCGGCTGAGGTCAAGCCAAAACGCCGTTACTTTTGTGCGACATCGGCGACGACGGCGCTCAACGCTTACCAAAAATCGCTGTTCCGACACGAACATGCGTCGCACCTTGCTCAATGGCCACGCCGAAGTCAGCGCTCATGCCCATGGAGAGCAGCCAGCGCTGGGGCGCCAGCGGGTGGGCGCCGACGGCGGCCTGCAGTTGATCGCGCAGGTGACGCAATTGCGCGAAATAGCTGCGATTGGCTTGGGCGTCGTTTGCGGCGGGGGGCACGGTCATCAAACCCTGCAAACGCAAACCGGGTGAGCGAAGGAGCACTTCTGCAAATATTTCAACATCATCAGCTGTGCATCCGCGCTTTTGGGCTTCGCCCGCTAGGCTCACTTGGAGCAAAACATGCTGCGAGACCCGTTGGCTGTGGGCAAAGCGCGCCATTTCATCCATGCCCTGCATGTCATCGGCGGTGTGCAGCAAGTGTACTTTTCCAATCACATTTTTGACTTTGTTGCGCTGCAGGTGGCCGATGAAATGCCAGCGCAGTTCGGCCAAATCCTGCAGTTCCGCGGCCTTTTGCTGCCATTCCTGCACATAATTCTCGCCAAAATCGCGTTGCCCCGCAGCAAAGGCCTCGCGAATCGCGGCCACCGGCTGGCCCTTGCTGACGGCAATCAGCGTAATTTCATGGGGATCGCGCGCTGATGCGCGGGCCGCGTCGGCCATTTGCGCCCGCACATCGGCCAGATTGCGGGCAATATCGACATTTTGTGGCGTCATCGCGATGGATTGATCCTCAACGGCTACTCGCGCGCTGCCCAGGGCAAAATGTCGCGCGCGCCCATTTCTTCCATCATTTCAATAACCTGACACAAAGGCAATCCGACCACATTGGTGTAAGAGCCGCGCAGATACTCCACCAAATAGCTGCCGACGCCCTGAACAGCGTAAGCGCCTGCTTTGTCCATACTTTCGCCGGCCGACACGTAGGCGTCGATTTCGGTGCGCGTCAATTCCTTGAATTTTACTACGGTTGTCACGGCCTGTAGGCCTTCGCGGTTGCGTTTGAGATCGAACAGGCAAAACCCAGTAATCACCAAATGTTCGCGTCCTGAAAGTCTTTGCAAGGTCTCGCGTGCTTCCTGAATATCAGCGGGCTTGCCGTAGATGACATCGTCGACGACAACAACCGTGTCGGCGCCGATCACCCAACGCAACGCGTCGTCGCCGCGCGTGGTCGTCGGCGTCAGCGCTTGGCCTTGGGTAAGTACGCGTCGCGCCTCCTGATCTGTCATGTACAGCGTTGCCTGCAGCCGCCGCACGGCCGCCAAAACTTTGGCGCGCGCCACGCGCTTGGCATAGTCCTCCGGCAACTCACCGGGTGCCGCGGTCTCATCGATGGCGGCCAGCACCACACGCACGGTAAAGCCCAGCTTTTCCAGCAGTTCTTTGCGTCGCGGTGAACTGGAGGCAAGCGTTAGCGGCGCGGCCATAGGTGAATCCTCGAGATTGCCAGTTGAGGCGCAGCTACTTTGAGATCTTCTGCTGTCGCGCCAGGGTCTTGCGCTCTTTTGCTGCTTCCTTGCGCGCTTTGCGCTCCAACAGCGCCGACGCCTTGCGCACGGCGCGTTGCGCCTGCCAGCGCGCGAGCAGCGGATCTTCGCCCAGAAATAGTTTCCCCAGCAAATTTCCGATCTTCGGCAGCAAGGAACCCAGCAGACAGATGGCCGTCGAGACTGCCACTACCGCCCACTCGATGGAAGTGAGTTCGCCCAACTCTTGCAGCACGGTCACCTCAAAGAATTACAGCTTGTTAAGCTTGTCGCCGAGGCCCTTGACCTTGTCGACCGTACCCTTGGCTTTGTCGACGGTGCCGGTGACGCGTTTGCCCATGGCTTCCGCTTGGCCGTAGGCGCGCTCGGGCGTGCCCACAACCTTGTTCACTTTGGCGATCGCGGCGTCGGGTTGGGCTAGAATCTTGTTCTGTTTCTTGCGCGCCGCCTCGATCGATTCATCCGCCGTGTCGGGCCCGACACTGTCCAAAACCGCCTTGCCATCGATCATTTCCGTTTTGGCGCCCCACCGGATGATCAAATCGTACTTGGACTCGCCTTCCAAAGGATCGATGCGGGTCTTTGGATGATTCAAAAGGTCAGCGATCAGCGCGGTTTGCGCCTTAGCGTGCGGTTTGAACAGCACGGTCGGAAATTCCTGAGGTTTGTCGATCTCGGCCAAATCCGGCTTTTTGTGCTGCAACTTCTCCAACAATTTTTTAATATTATCAACGGCTTTGTCGCCGGGATCGCCGATGGTGTTGACCACTTGGATGCGCAAATACCCAGTGATGCGCTTGAAATCCGCGTCGTCGTGCAGCGGCTCCAAATCGGCATCGGTGCGGGCTTTCATCAATTTTTCAACGGCGTTGTCCGTCCCCAGATCGGCCAACATCTGCAAGTGTCCGGTCGCCGCTTTGGCTTTGCCATCCATATTCGCTTCACCGCAGGCCATGTTGAACAGCGTGTATTCACTGCGGCCATCTTTGGCCAACGCCTTGTCCAACAGCGCCACGCCTTCTTTCCACTTCTTCTTCTTGAGCAGCACAACACCATCTTTGGCAGTCTTGTCAGCGAGTTTCCGATCGGCATCCTTGGCTTCAGGCGGATCGTATTTGATGCGTTCGACTTCGGTCGCCGCCTTGCCGTCGCTTTTGGCCGAACCTTTGGCTGCGCGGGCGGGCAGTTTGATCTCCAGACGCGCCAACGCCTCGCGGGCGATTTTTGCGCCCACGTCGCTGCCGTTGTCGTACAGCCAGCGACAACCCTTCTCAATCGTCGACTTTTCTCCGCCGCTCAATTTGTCCAAATGCGCATCCATGCCAAAGACATCGGCACAGCCCATCAGCTTTTTCTCTTCGGTTTTTTCCGGTTCGCCAAATGCCTTCAGGCAGTCCTTGGACTGATTGTCCCAATCCCCGGCCCAAGCGGATGGCGTAACTGCCGCAAACCCGAGCGCGGCTGCTGCCCAAGCAGCGCACAATAATCCGCTGCGTCGCCAGAATAAGGCAGTGTGTTGTTTGTGGGGTGCGGTTCCAAAATGGGGGTCTGGGGACCGAACCTGAGGACCCAGGGTTGAAACCCTGGGCTCCGTGTCGAGAAGCCCGCCTCCGCGGGCTGAACCCAACCCGCGAAGGCGGGTTTCTTGAGTGCGAGCCCGGGGTTTTAACCCCGGGTTTCCCAGCAATATCCAGACCCTTAAAACGGATCCGCACCCTTGTTTATGCTCTGTCATGGGCGTACCTCAAAATCTGTGCAATTGCTCGGTCAGTTGTTGGCGCTTGCTGTCAGCCTCAACCGTCGCGCATACTAGCCGCCACGCGTAGTCAGGGTCAACGCAAGCTGGCGCAAAACGATTCATGCCGCGCACTTGCTCAGGTAATTCATTTGACTTCCCCTCCGCCCGCCCAAACTTCCAAATTTGTGCAGTGGCTGATTGCCGCGCTGCTGGGCGGCGCCATGGCGTTGTTGGCCATGGTTTGGACGGGCCAATCCAGCAATCCCAATGTTCATTCACGGGTTGGCAAGCCTGACGTTGAGCAGTTGCCCGACGTAGCCGCTGCTGCCGATGGCGTTGCGCTGCCCGACACTTTGCCAGTGCCCGACGCCGCTACTGCGGCCGATGCCGGCGCCGATACGGACCACGCCGCGGAAGACACAACGGAAAATGCCCATGGACCGCTGCACATTGAGGCAGACCCAGCAGAATTGCGCGTGTGGGCCAACACCCGCGTGCGTCTGCGGGTGGAAAGTGACGATGGTCAAGAATTTGATAAGTATGTCTGGCACTTTGAAGATGGCAGCGACCCCGTGCAGGGCGTCGAAGTCGAGCACGTTTTTGCCGAAAGTGTGCGCGATCGCCATGTAACTATGGAGGCTTTTCGCAGTGGCACCCCGGTTGTGGTCACGCGGCGCTTGCCCGTTGAGCGCTTGGAAGTCGTGCCGTTGGATGGCGACGGGACCGCGTCCGCGGAAGTTTTGCCCAATTCGTCGGGAAGCCGCCTGATCATCGCTGGTGGCAGTATCGACGCAATGCGCGCCGCGCTGGTGGTCCGCGCTGCTGATCGCGCTGAGGCCGATCTGCTGATCGTCGCGTCCGAAGCCGACAGCGCCCAAGCCGTCAGCGACGCCGCACAAAAACACGCGCCGACATTGGCTATTTTGCACTGGTCCCTCAACGTCGCGGCCCAAGGGCAGGCATCGCCGTCGCTGACAATCCTGCGCGATCCTGCGAGCAAGCTCGCGCACGTTGCCAAGGGCGATCGCGACTTGGGTGTTCTGGCGCTCGGCGAACTCGCCATTGTTGCCGCCGACACCCGCGCTGAAACCATCGCTGAGCCGGAACTCAAACGCGTTCGCGACGCCCTGGTGGTCGCAGGTGCCTATCATTCAAGCTTGTTGCTCAGCGCACGGCCGCTGACCTTGATGCGCGACGGTGAATTGATCGCCGACCGCGCCTATCGCCTGTACGAACACGCCTTGCGCCAACAAACAAATTTTGTTGTTTCAGCGACATCAGGCGTATTTTACGACGGTCATTTCGGCGGCGTGTTTGTCGTCGGCATCGGTTCTGCGCAAGTACAGGGCTGTCCACATCTTTTGGGTAGCGACGCCTGTCAAGTGGATTCGATCAGCGCCATCGACGTCGGTTCTCGCGGGCAAGTCACGGTGCGCGTCTTGGTCGGCAAGGATTTTTCTCAACTTTTTGCGCGCCGGCAATTGCCCGCCGAAGTCGGCAAGATCCGACGTTGAGTTGGCAAAAACGATGACCTCGTTGACCCCCGATGTCCTGTCCATGGTTGGGCCTCCCGCGTTGATCGCGCTGCCGGAATCGGCTGGGCCGCGCCCAGCGGGCTGGAGCGTATACGTACATTTTCCTTATTGTTTACACCGCTGTTCGTACTGCGATTTCGCCACAACCGTGGCGCGCGACATCCCGCGTCAGGCCTATCTCGCGGCCATTTTGAACGAGTTGACGCTGCGGACCGCCGCATTAGAGGCAGCGCCGATGCGCACCATTTTCTTTGGCGGCGGCACGCCGTCGCTTTGGGGTGCCGCTTGCATCGCCGCCGTACTGGCGTGGCTGGACAAATGGGGAGGTATTTCAGAAGACACTGAAATTACAATGGAGGCCAACCCCGGCGCGCTGGAAATTGGCGATTTGGCCGGCTATGCGGCGGCTGGGATCAACCGCGTTTCGATCGGCGTTCAGGCCCTTGACGATGATCGTTTGCGCGCGCTTGATCGCCTGCACGACGCGCAAGGCGCGCACTCGACTTTGGCGCAGCTGCAACAACTGCTGCAAAATGGTCGACTTAAAAGCGCCAGCGCCGATCTGATTTTTGGCGGTCCAGGGCAAACCCGCGACGACCTGCGACAGGACTTGCGCGCGGTGCTCGATTACGGCCTGCCGCATTTGAGCGCCTACAGCCTGACGGTTGAGCCAGAAACGCCATTATTTACGCGGATTAAACGCGGTCTGCAGCGGCCGCCCGACGATGATTTGCAGGCCGAAATGCTGCAAGTCGTGCCGCAATGGGTCGCGGCTTACGGGCTGACTCGCTACGAGGTGTCCAATTTTGCCCGTCCCGACCTGCAGTGCCGCCATAACTTGGCGTATTGGCAGGGCGATCATTATCTGGCCGTCGGCGTGGGCGCCCACGGTTTTTTGCCGCAGGCGGGGCACGTGGGCAGGCGTTACGCCAACACGCGGGCGCATCACGCCTGGCTGACCGCCCTGCAAACTCATAAGTTGGCCGAGGAATTTCAGGAAGATATCGATAGATCGAGCCATTTGACGGAACGCCTGTTGACTGGGCTCCGCCTTGATGCCGGCCTAGATCTTGCTGCGTTGCGCCGCGACATCGGCGCCCAATGGGTCGCTCAGTTGCTCGAGCGCGTGGCCCGCCTAAAAACCCGCGGATCCAGTTTTATTATTGAGAATCATTACCTGCGTGTCGATCCGACCCAGATGCATTGGCTCGATGGTCTAGTGGCCCAACTCGCTTGAATCTTGCTAGGGGCCTGTGCGTCTGGCGTTTGACAGCCAGCCTGCCCGTTGCCATGCTTACGTCCATGCCATTTGAGACAAAAATGCGTCAAATTTGTCCCGCATCCGGTGATTTCTTGTTTGCCGCTCGGTTCCGCTGGTTGGTTTTGCCGTTGCTGCTCGCCAGCCAGATCGCCTTGGCGGTGCCGCCCGCGGCCGCGCCAGTTGCAGATCCGCTCAAGCACGCGGAAGATTTAGACAATGAGGCGCGGCGCCGCTATCAGAATGGCGCTTATCTCGCTGCCGCCAACTATTTTTTTGAAGCGTACGGTTTGGCCAAACGGCCCAATTCGCTGTTCAACGCCGCCAGATCGTTTGAAGCTGCCGGCAAGTTGGAACAAGCTTTGCCGTTGTTTGAACTGTATTTATCGGTCGTCCGCGGCGACGATGCGGAATCTAGGGCAGGGCGCGCCGACGCTCGGGCGCACATCGATCGGATCCAAGGCACATTGAAGGCGATGGACAGCAAGCTGCCCGACAGCAAAACCCCACCCAAACCAGCCGACCCGATCAAACCCGCAGAACCGGTCAAGCCTGTCCAACCCGCCAACACGCCTGACAAAATCGACCAACCAGGACCCAAATTGGGCAATCCGCCGTTGGAGCCGCCCGATCCGATCAAAGCGAGTTCGACCGCTGTGGGCGGGCAGATGTCGACGCAAAAGGTAGCGGCGATTGCCTGTCTGGGCGCGGGTGGTGGCCTGATAATCGCGGCGATGGTCGTCGGATTTGGCGGAAATTACAGCGATTTTTCTACATCCCGCGACGCCGGTGCGACAACAGCCGCCGACGGAACCACCTTGTATCCAACCGTTACGCAACAACAAGCAGACGCGGCTTACAGCGCCCACAGCAGCCGCCAGTCATGGTCGACACTGCTCGGCGTCACGGGGGCGCTTGCAGTCGGCGGCGGAGTCGCACTCTGGTGGTTGGATAGCAAAGCAAATACGCCAAGTTCAAAGCGATCTGCCCGGCAAACGCCTACCTGGTCGCCTTCGATCGCTTGGGCCGGCGATGGCGCGGTAATCTCCGTGGGCGGGGCATTTTGATGCGGCACAAGCTGATAAATTTAACGTTCGTCTGCGTTTACGCGTTGGCGCTCGCGGGATGCGGCGGTCAAACGGCAACCGATGCCGGTGCACTGTACGGTTGTAGTCAGGGCAGCGACTGCCTGGTCGGTTACAGTTGCCTGTGCGGATTTTGCCAAAAGCCAGAATCTATAAATAATTCAGTGTGTGATGGCAGCAACGGGGCCGACGCGGGTCAGGATGCTGTATCCGGCGACGGCGTTGTTCAAGATGCCCTTGTTGCCGAGACGGCAAACCCCGACAGCGCCGATTCGTTGCAAGACAGCGGAGTTGACGCATCGCCGCCAGATGTCGCACCCGCAGACACACCTGATGTGCCCGCACTGCCAACTGGACCTTGCAATTTGGCAACTTGGAAGCCTTGTCCCGCCGGATCCGGCTGTTATTACAATCCATTGACCAAGGTCCCGCGCTGCCAGTGGCACGGCTCCCTGGCGGCCAAGGCGTTGTGCGATCCGGATTCCGTCGTGCCGCCATGCGGCGCTGGCGCTGCCGGAGAGCCGCTTATTTGCGACACCCAAGACAAGAAATGCTACGCGACCTGCGCGACCAACGACCCATCGCCAACGAAATGCGCGCCCGGCTTAACGTGTTTTATTCTGAAGTTTGACGGCAAAGACGCGCCTGATTTCGGTGGCATCTGCGCGCCGCCGTAGGCATCTGCGCGCAGACGCCGGCAATGCGCGGGCCAGCCGGCAATGCTATAAAATTAGAAGGGCTTTACGCCCATCGCGTGCAGTACGCCGACAATGGCTGCCAGACCGACGATCACGGCCACCGCAATGACCACTGGCGAAGTCTTCTTGGCAGAGCCCGCCGGTGTCTCGACCTTGGAACGCTTGCCAGTGGCGCCCGCGTTGCTCGCGCCTTGCCCCTTATCGGCCGTCGCGATCTGAACCGACGAGCCGCCGCTAACGCGCCCGTTTGGGTTTGCCACGGCGCCGCCCGCGTTGCTCGCGCTTCCGGATCCTAGGGCTGGCTGGGTATCCTCTGGCCCGACAGTTGGACGGGTCATTTGCAATTCGGGTGCGCCGACCAATGCTTTGGCGCTGACGGTGCTGGCCCGCCCACCGCTACGACCGCCTTGAATCGGTGTTGCCTGCGCAGTTGGGGCGGTGCCCGGTTCGTGCGCCGTGTCAAACGCCACTTGCAACGGCAGGCCACCCTTGACCGATTCAAAGAAGCTGCCGAAATCCTTCCACGCCACGCCGTCCATGGACACCGACAGCGTTTGGCCTGACTTGTTGCTCGCCCAGCCGATAAGCGCATCCAATCCATGAAAGTTATAGGTTAATCCCATCGCCTTGAGCTTCCAGTCGCGGTGCTCCAATTCGGCATTCTGTGCTTGCGAGGCGGCGATGCCCACCGTCAAGTCTTCCATTGCGGCCAATACAGGCACAACAGGCGCAGAAGGCTCTGAATCATTTGGTAAATCAGGCAGATCTGGCGCGTCGGCAGCCTCTTGCAGCGCGGCAGTCAGGTCAGCTAGGGCTGATCCTTGGATGGATTGAGATTCGCGGATCGCTTGCTGCAAAGCCTGTTGCACGTGCGGGTCGAAATCCACGGGCGTCGGCTCGTCCACGGCGACATCGAAATCGTCGGACCCACCGCGGTTGGTGCCCACAGAAACCGGACGTGAGGGTGCTGCGCGCACTTGGTCCAACAGCCCCATTGGGCCCTGCTGGCCCGGCAACGTGGTTTCCGCAAAGCCAAAATCATCTGCCTCACCAACGACGTAGCCGGATGATCCAGGCTTGATCGGCATGAGTTCAGCCATTTCTGGCGGCAACCAACCGTAGCCGCTTTCACGCACCAACTCCGGAAAGCCGCCCGGCTGGGAGACGGTCGGTGCGACTGGTGCGTCGTAGTTGTCAGAATCGCCGCGTGTAGAAGGGGCCGATCGAACCAATTCCGTCAGCGAGGCGCCCGCACCAGCAACAGGCAAAAGATTGCCGCAATGCGGGCAAAGCACGTTGTCGCCCTGATCCACACCAGGGTCGTTGCGACTAAACGAATTCCAGCAGTTACCGCAGACAAAGTCGGTGATATTTGTAATGGGCCGAGCCTCGGACACTCCATTCCTCCCGGCCAAAAGACTTAAGCAAAGCCCATGACAAAATCCGGATACTCTTTCCGATTAGCGGACTTGAGACTCAGAGTTTGCGCGAAGTTAGGGGTCGGCTCACAAACACGGCCCGTACCCCTGCGCACAGTGCGCGGGAGAAAAAATGCACGGGCACGCAGAATAGCAGCGCCATGCCAAATCGGTCAACGCTTGGCGCCACTGCTACAAAAGCAACTGCCACAAGCAATCGTGCAACGCCGGCCGCAGCGCGCGAATTCCCCCCACACGATCGCGCGTCGGATGCACGCGATTGGTCAAAAGTACGATGCATATGCCGTGTTGCGGTGAAATCCACACGCTGGTCCCGGTAAAACCCAAGTGTCCAAACGTGTCTGTGGGGGCTCGGTCGCCCGCGCTCGACCCGGGCTGCGTGGGCGTGTCCCAGCCATGGCGCCAACTCGTTTGATCGCAGCCGGCTGTCGCGACCAGCCGACGGCACACTTCGCGCGAAAGGCCGAGTGGTGCGGCTGCCGATTGGTGATCCCAAGAAATCGCAGCCAACCAAGCTTGGGCCCACCTTAAAACGTCGCGGCTGCTCGAGAACAGGCCAGCGTGGCCGGCAACGCCACCGAGCGCGGCTGCATTGTCGTCGTGGACGGCACCGCGCAAGGGTGAACCGTCTGGGCAACGCGGCGGCCAGATTTCGGTTGCCACCACGTCGGTTGGCGGCAAGTTTTGTGAACTGGGCCGAAAATGCGCCGATATTTGCAGCGGCTGGGCGATGCGCAGGGCAAACGCGTCGTTCAGTGGCTGCCCGAGCACCGCCTCAAGCATCCAACCCATTGACATATAACCCAAATCGCTGTAAACCGCGACCGTGCCCCGCCGGTGGGTGAGCGGCGTATTGAGCACACGATGTTGGATTTCTTCAACTCGATGGCTAGCGACCGCGGCTGTTGCGGCATAGAAATCTAGCCACGCCGGTGCCCCCGATGTGTGGCTGACCAATTGTCCGATCGTGGCCGATCCAAGCGGCGTGTTTCGGGCAAGCGGCAAATGTCGCTCCAATGTGTCTTCAAGTCGCAGCGTTTGCTCGCTCAATAGTTGCGCCAGCAGCGTCAGCGTCGCCATCGGCTTGGTGAGCGATGCGAGGTCAAAAACAGTATTGGGTCCCACAGGCGTGGCGGCAAATAGCGTTGCGTTTTCGGCGGTATCGACCTGACTGGTGCTGCCAAGGTCAATGCAATTGTTTTCGCCGTTGACGCTATACGCCAGCGCGATCGCCGAGGCGACGCGATCACCGATGGCCTGTTGCAACAGCGGGCGCGGCAGCATCTTTCGCTCAGGTCTGGCGCAATTTTTCAGTTTTCTCAATGCGCTCAGCTAGTTCACGCTGGGAGGCTCGCAGCGACTCCAAATCCCCGCGCAGCGCGTCGACCTGTTTGCCCGCACCCAGCCCCTGACGCACGGACGCGATGGCTTCTTGGGCGCGCTTCTTGACCCGTCCGTCGACGGCGCGTTCAGCGACGGATTGCAACAGAGGAATTGCGCGGCCATCCCCCAAATTGCCCAATGCAAGAGCAAGGTTGAGCGCAAAACGAAACGATGTATCGGCGGCGTACGGGCGCAAAAGATCAATCACTCGCGCGGGTTCCGTGTAAAACGCGCCGAGGCAGCGCAGCGCGCCGCAGCGCAGCAAGCTGAAGTAGTGCGCGGCCAAAAAGGGCGCAACCAGAGGCAAAGCTTGCGGATCCTGCAACGCGGCCAAGCCATCGAGCACGCCAATGCGCAACGTGTCGTTCCACGACTCGCGACTAAGCGCTGCCGCCAACGCCGCAAATGCACCGGCAACCCGTGTCTGACCGAGCGAAAGCGCCGCCTCCGCCTCAACGAAATAACTGGCGTCGCCCTTGGCCAACAAGCCAATGAGCAAATCACCCGCGGCAGCGGTTGAAAACTTGCCCAAACCCGCCACGACGGCCCGCCGCGCTTTGGGGTGCGGCAACTCCACCGCAGCAGCGAGCGCCGCGAACGCCGCAGGCGAGCCAATTTTGGCCAAAACACGAGCGATCTCGGCCTGGACGAACCAAGCTTGGTCGGCGAGTAGCGCTTTGCCCAACGCCTCGACATTGCCCGAGGCGGCGTGTTTTCCCAGTGCAATCGCCGCTTGCAGCCGTGCAATACCCTGCGGCGCGGTTTGCAAGATCGCCCGCAACACCACGTCGCCCAAGGCCAAATCGACGGTCGCCAGCAAATCGCCGCGCGGATCGACCAGCACCAGGCGCGGGGCTGCCGGCAGATCGAAAAAGAAATTTTCGATTTTCTGCTGCGCAATCAGGGTCTTTTGCAGCGGCTGCCCAGACTCGCCGTGCAACTCCAGCGCGATCTGCAACCAGAAAAGTTGCGAACTCGCGGTATCTTGCGTTTGCTCGATCGTGAGTTTGTACTGCCGCGCGTCTGCATCCCAACTGCCGGAAATCTTTAGCTCTGGGTGGCCTTTGCCCTGCTCGACCCACTGCGCAAAGAATCGGCCCAGATCCAAGCCGCTGTGATGCTCCAAAGCCCTGCGCAGATCGGGGGTTTCGACGTTGCCATCGGCGTGGAGGCGCAAATACGCGCCGATGCCGCCGAAAAACGTGACGTCGCCCAGGTACTTGCGCAGCATGTGCAAAATCGCGCCGCCTTTTTCGTACAAGTGGGCGTCAAAAACGTCGATCGGCTCTTGGTATTGGTTGGTCACCACGACGCGCCGATAACGCCCTGAATCTTCCGCCAAATAGCTGCGCTGCGCCTGCAGACGGCCATAGTCGAACTCAGCATCGCCATCGGAATGTTCACGCCACAACTGCTCAAAATAGGTAGCAAATCCCTCATTTAGCCAGCCGTGCGACCAAGACCTGCACGTGACAAAATCGCCGAACCATTGGTGGGCAAGCTCATGTGAAACAAGCGGTTCGGATGAAAAATCCAGATGAGCGCGGGCGTCGTGCAGGGTCAGATCGGTTTGGGTGGTCATGGACGTATTTTCCATGCCACCGAAAACGAACTCGCTCACGGCAACTTGTGCATATTTTTCAAATGGATAGGCGACACCTAGCAACGTCTCAAAACACTGGACCATCTGCGGTGTGCGGCCAAACGCGCGTTCGCCATCGGCTTCTCGTCCCGGCAACACATAGTAACTAATGGGAAATGGTTCACTCTTTTGCTTGATCTCGACAAAAGGCCCCACGGCCAGCGTCAACAGGTACGTCGGCGTCGGCCGCGCCAGCTGCCAATCGAAAATGCGCTTGCCACCCTCTGCCGCCGCGTAAATATTGCGCAAAGCCCCGTTGGACAACACAGACATGCCCTCGGGCGCCGTAGCGATCACGTGCAAGCGCAGCTTGTGGTTGGGGCTGTCGTGGCAAGGAAACCAAAACTTGCTGTCTTCGTCTTGGCCTTGTGTCCAAGCGTGCGCCTGACGATCGGGGTGATCGGCGTCCGGCAGGATGAAATAGAACCCAGCCCGCGGATCACGCGTGTCAAAATCAACGCTTACGCGCAGGTTCTCGCCGCGCTGTAGCGTGTTTCCCAGCTCGAGCCATAAAGTTTTGCCATCGTGTTCGCGCTTCAATTCGGCGCCAGCGCCATCGAACGCCCTCAGAATTTCAATCGCATCGGCGTCAAAGCGCACACGCTGAAGCGTTTGCTTGCGCACAACGCCTTCATAGGTCGCGGTGCCAAAGATGCGGCGCGCCAAAACGTCGACTTCGACGGTCAACGTCAATTCCTGCCAATCCACCGGCACATCGGGCGGGAAATGCGCTGGTGTCGTCGCGGTCGCGAAATCCTTGGGCGCCCGCGCCAACACGGCGTGCGACAAAGCGAAATGACCGTGGCTACTATGCGAATTGCAACCCATAAAGACCTCAGATCTGCGACTGCACAAGCGGAGCCGTCTGTTGCGGGCCATCGCCACGGCAACCAGCTGCGCTGCGCAAACTAGGCGAAATGCCCGACGTCGGCAAGCGACACTGTTGTGGCCCGCAACCGTCAAAAACGCCCAAGCCGCTGGTTACGCGCTTTGACACGACAGCAACCAACGGCTTGGCAACAAACCAGCGCCCGCGAACTGGCGTGAGTGTCTATTTTTTCAGCAGCTTGTCGATCGCGGCGCCGATCGATTCCGGCGTAAAGCCCGCGAGTGGCTCAAACTTGCGGCCGTTGATCAAAATCGTCGGTGTGCCTTCAACGCCCGCCTTGGTACCCATTTCCGTGGTCTTGTCGAACAGCGGATCGAATTTCTTGTTCTTCTTGTTGTCGGCCAGCTTGGCCATGTCGACGCCGGCTTCTTTGGCCAGCGCGTCGATTTTTTCTTCGCTCAGATCTTTTTGATTGGCGAACAGCGCCTCATGCAATTTCCAAAATTTCTCTGGGCTGTCCTCCCACGCGGTTTGCGCAGCAGTCGCAGCGGGGCGCGCCATCTGGTGAAAACCTAGCGGGAAGTGCGCGAACACAACTTTGACTTTGCCCGGATACTTGTCCATGGCGGCCTTGACCGGATCATTGATGCGTGAGCAGAACGGGCATTGGAAATCGCTGAACTCCGTGATCGTGATGGGGGCGTCCTTGGGGCCTTTGAACGGCAATCCATCCAAATTCAATTCCGCCGCTTTGTCGCCCAATTCACTGAAAGTCTTGCCTTTGGATACGATCTCGTCGTAGTATGCAGCGCCTTTCTTGTTGCCGGCTTTTTCAGCTTTGGCGATTTCTTCATCAATCACGGCTTTGAACACCGGGGCGGGCTGCGCACCGACGACCTTGCGGCCATTGATCATGAAGCCAGGCGTGCCGCGGATGCTGACCGATTGGCCCATGGCCATGTCGTCTTCGATCTGCTTGGCCACGGCGTCGCTTTTGCGATCGGCGTTAAATTTGTCGACGTTGAGGCCAATTTCCTTGGCCCAAGCTTGCAAGTTGTCGTCGGTCAATGTGCCTTGGTTGGCAAAGCACTTGTCATGGAATTCCCAAAACTTACCTTGTTTGCCAGCAGCGACGGCGGCCATCGACGCCGGTTTGGCGTTATCGTGGAACGGCAGCGGCGTGTGCTTGAAAACAAGGCGAACCTTGTCGCCGTATTCCTTCTCCAGCCCGGCCACGGTGGCCGCGGCGCGCGAGCAGAACGGGCATTGGAAATCGCTAAATTCAACAATAGTCACAATGGCTTTGCCGCTGTCACCCTTGACCGCATCTTTCTTCACGTCGACCGGCACTTTCCAAATGTCATAGCTGTCTGGCGGAGCCTTGGCCGGACCATCATCGTGGGCTTCCGGTTTCTCCTCGCCGCGAGGCGCAGCGGCTTCGGCCGGCGCTGCTTCACCTTTGACAAAATAAGCCACGACCTTAGCGCCGACCGCTGCATCGCGCGCAGCAAACGCGGCTTCCATGAATTCAATGCCTTTCTTGGTCGCGGCAAGCGGCTTGGCGGCAGCCAATGCTTCATCGACTTCTTTCTTAAACGCTTCATACGGTTGCGCACCGCTCAGCAGCTTGCCGTTGATGAAAAACGCCGGTGTGCCGCGCGCGCCCAAGGCGTTGCCGGAGGCAATTTCTTTCTCAATTTGTTTGACCAACACGTCGTCCTTGCTGTCTTTTTCCCACTTCGCCATGTCGCAGCCGATTTCACCGGCAAATTTTTTCAAATTGTCGTCGGTCAGTTCGCGCTGGTTGGCAAAAAGTTTGTCGTGCATTTCCCAGAATTTGCCCTGACGATGGGCGGCCAAGGCGGCCATGGCGGCGGGCTTGGCGCGATCGTGAAACGGCAGCGGCTGGTTGACCCACACGACGCGGACATCATTGGGGTAATCTTCCATCAGCTTCTTGATCGTCGGGCCGACGCGGCTGCAAAACGGGCATTGAAAGTCTGAAACTTCAAAGATGGTGACCAGCGCGTCTTTGGCGCCTTTGACCGGGCTCGTGGCGGCAAACAGGGAATCACCTTTAGCGGCGGGTGCTTGGGCATCCGCGGGCGCGGCGGCGACGGCGACAGGCGCAGCTGCGGTCGGCTTGGCGACGTTGTTGGAGGCCCGTCCGGCCACAAAGCCGATGATCACCGCGGCGATGACGACGAGCAGCATGGTTTCTTTCTTCATGGTTCAAATTCCTTTTTGGCGTTTCAGCAAAATTCCGTTATGCACTAGAGACTTATTGACACTTTGCGTTCGGATAAATCGGGCACGCTGTGGCGTTGGGCGCGGAAGGGTAGGGGGCAAGAGCGTTGGTGTCAAGGACAAAAGCGCCGGAAAAAACCGTTGGCGCCCAAAATCTATTCCCGCTTGCAGGTGGCCGCTTGCGCAAGTACCTTACGCCCGTGCGCAAATTTGCGCCCGCAGGCGACCGCCATGTTTCCCCTTTTGCGCCCGATAACCTTGCGCCGCATCGCGCAACACCGCCTGCGCACAGCCATGACCGTCGTCGGCATTGCCCTTGGTGTAGCGGTACTTGTCGCGGTCGTGACGGTCAACGATGGCATCATTGGCTCGTTTTCCGACACGCTTGATCAAATTAGCGGCAAAGTGCACCTGGAAGTGCGCGGCGGCGACACCGGTCTCGCAGAAACATTGCAAGATCAGATCCTTGCTGTGCCTGGCGTGCGCTTTGCCACACCGGTCATTCAGCGCACCCTCGATGTTGCCGACAGCGATGGAGAATCGCTGGCCATCTTGGGCATCAATTTCACAGAAGACCCCAAAGCCCTAGAGTTCTTTTACGGTTTGAAGGGCGACGAACTAAAAAAGGCCAAAAATGGCGATGAAGGCGCCAAAGCGAACAAGCCGCAGGAAGATTTTGCTGAAGATCCCTTCGCCGCCCTCGACACGCCGCGCCAGTTGATCGTAACGGATGCGTTCGCGGCAAAATACAAAAAGAAGAAGGGCGACGCCATTGAGTTGATGACGCCACAAGGGCGCCAAAATTTTACGATTTTTTCAATCGTTGCCCCCAAAGGACCGCAAAAGGCATTTGGCGGCAGTCTGGCGATCGTCGATTACATGGACGCTCAGGAAGTCTTTGCGCAAAAAGGTCGGGTAGATCGTTTCGATGTGGCGGTGGACGATCCGCAAAAACCAGGGCAAATCGAGGCGGTTGCGGCGCGAGTCAAAGCTGCGCTGGCCGACAAGTTCGACGTGGAACGTCCCGGAAAACGCCAAGAGCGCCAAGAGCAGCTGCTCAAATCGTTCAAGACGGCACTGGCAGTGGGCGCCGGTGTGGCTCTGATTGTCGGGATGTTCCTGATATATCACACTTTATCGATTTCTGTGGCCCAACGCCGCTCGGAGATCGGCATTTTGCGCGCGACTGGCGCTACCCGTCGCCAGATTATTCAACTTTTTACCCTCGAAGGCAGCGTGTTCGGCTTGGTCGGCTCGCTGCTTGGCCTCGGTTTGGGGGCCATGCTGGCGCGCGTGATGATGCAAACGGCCGCGGGAAGCATCAGCGAAATCTACATCCGCGTGCACGTCACCGACGTGCATGTGCCCAATTGGGTGTTGTTTTTCGGTTTGGCCGTCGGCACTGGCTGTTCGGCAGTGGCGTCGCTGATGCCGTCGTGGCAGGCCTCGCGCCTGTCGCCCGTCGAAACGATTCGCAACGCCGCCTTTGATTTCGGCGCGCCCAGCACGCTGAAGTTTGGTCCGCGCGAATGGGTCGGTATTCTTTGCTACCTGCTGGTGCCGATCGTTATTCAAGGGCCGTCGGTGCAAGGCTTTCCCGTTTTCGGTCTGAGCGGCATGTTCTTTGTCGTTTTGGGGACCACGGCGCTGGCCCGCTGGTTGGTGCTGCTGCTCAACCGCGTTTTGGGCCCGATCGTGCGAATGTTGTTCGGTATTGAAGGGCGCCTTGCTGCCGACAATGTCACCCGAGGCAGCCAGAAAGCGGCCGTTACGGTGGCATCGCTGATGGTCGGCCTGTCCATGGTCATGGGCAGCGCGATCTTGACCCACAGTTTCCGTTACAGCATCGATACTTGGATTCAGCAGTCGGTGCCTGCCGACCTCTTTGTGACCTCCAACTCCACCGTCGGCGGCATCAAGAATCAGCCTTTGGCCCCAGGCCTCGGCAAAGAAATGGCCACAGTCGACGGCGTCGAGGGTGTCGACTTGGTGAGATTGCGCAACATCGATTATGCGAACTCACGGATATTGCTACTGAGTCTGGATGTACGCATCCGCTTTGCGCACAAAACGGTTTGGCCGATCACCAAGTGGGTTGGCGACAAAGACACGGTCATCCAGCGCATGTTGGCCGGAGAGGGCGTCATCGTCAGTGAAACGCTGATGCACCGATTTGGCGTACAAGTGGGTAAAAATATTGAACTCCAAACCGCCAAAGGCCGCAAGGAGTTCACGGTCATCGGCGCGATCACAGACTATTCGAGCGACCAAGGTGCCGTCTTTATGGATCGCCGCCTGTACATCGATTGGTGGCAAGACGACAAAGTCGACACGTTTGAACCGTACCTAAAGCCTGGTGCCGATGCCGAAAAAGTGCGGGCGGAAATTCTGCGCCGCTGGGGCAAGCCGTACAAGCTGTTCGCGCTGACAAACAAGGAATTTCGCAATGAAATTGGGCAGATGGTGACGAGAATTTTCAGCGTTACCCGCGCCTTGGAGTTTGTGACCATTTTTATTTCGCTGATGTCGGTGGTCAACACGCTGCTGACTTCGATCTTGGATCGCATGCGTGAAATTGGGGTGTTGCGCGCCATTGGCCTATTGCGAGGCCAGCTCACGCGGTTGATTCTTATTGAATCACTTATGCTTTCTTTGATCGGAGCGCTGATTGGCATTGTCGTTGGCGCCATCAACGGCACGATTATTCTCAAAGTCGTCAACGCGCAGGACACCGGTTGGCAGGTTCCTGTGCATTTTCCCGTTGATACTGCCCTGTTATACGCCGGCGTGCTGGTGGTCGTTGGCATGCTGGCCGGGCTATATCCGTCGCGAGTCGCCGCGGGTGTGCCGATCGTCACAGCGTTGGGTTACGAATAGCGGCCTTTTCAGCGCGATTTAGCGGAGTTGACCATGACGAACCGATGTCCGCAATGCGGCAAGCCAACGACCGAACGGGCGAAAAATCCCACCTTTCCATTCTGTTGTGAGCGATGTCGCAGCATCGATCTTGGGCAATGGCTGAGCGAAACCTACCGCGTGCCGATTGAGGCCGAAGAGAGCACGCAGCACGACGAAACGCCGCAGATCGCGCCGAACAAAGATGAACTGAACTAGGCCGAACTCGCGGGAAAAAATATATAATATCAGCGAGTAAACGGAAGGTGGCCTTTTTCCGAAATGCAGCCTCGGCGAAGCTGGGCTTGCAGCACGCCGACGATTTCGCGCTCGACTTGCTCCACACTCGGCAGCGGAAGACCACGAATTTGCAGCTCTTTCCATAGTGTCGTCAGCCTCACGCCGTCCAAACCACAGGGCGTCAACAGGGCAAAGCCCTCCTCGCGCGGACATACGTTGATGGCCAGTCCGTGAAATGTCCAGCCATTTCGCAGCGCTACGCCGACGCTGCCCAGTTTGTGCGTGTCATCCAGCCACAGACCGGCAAATCCCGGCCGCGTTTGGGTTTTCAAGCCAAATACCAGACAGGCCTGTTGCATCGCCGTTTCCAAAAGCCGTAGAAATTTAGGCAGATCGCCCAAAGGACCGTGCCCTAACGGCCCCTCAATCTGCGCCAATTGAACGATGGGATAGATCACCAACTGCCCAGGCGCATGAAACGTCACCGATCCACCTCGGGCAATCTCAAAAAGTTCAACAAGGTACGGTTCATGCCCAGGCACCCGCAACACAGTGTCGTGAATATGCTCACGGCCTCCGCGCCGACCCAAGGTCAAAGTCGGCGGATGTTGCAGCGCCAAGATCACGTCGGGGGCGGAGGCCGGCCGCGACACCAGGCCATCCATCATCGCCAAGGCATCAGCATAACTGCATAATTCTGGGTGGTCGCCGGCGTAACCGCCCATGCGGACCAACTGCGGCACGGGCACTTACGTTCGCTCCGGAGGTACGTAATCGCTGTTGACGCGCACGTAGCCGTCGACCATGGCGCGCATTTGTTCGACGCTCATTTCCGGCAACAGACCCGTCGCAGAATAGGTGCGCTTTCTCGCCAATTCAGCCGTCGGCGCGCTGTGATCCGCATCCGTTTTCAGCGGTTGGCCGATCAATTCGAGCACGCGCGGCATGACCCTTCGTCTGACCGATGAAATCTGGCGTTCCTTGTATTCTGCATACGACGCGCGGCCTTCGGTGGCCTGCTTATAACTGGCGATGTCCATCACCTGCACTTCATAGGGAAAAAAGAATTGAATTTCCGGTTCGATCTGATCGGTTGACAGCGCCCTGAGCATCTCGGCCAGCGGTTCACCGACCAAGTGCTTGCGCGCCACGACCTGCGCCAAGCTCAAGCGTTCAAACAGCGGATTTGCAAAGCGAATCATTTGACGACAGGTGAATTGAATCGACTGGTACTTGTCCGAAGAATACGGATTCCAATCGATCTGTTCCGTCGTTTCAGGTTTGCGATCAAAGGCATGGATGGCCTGCGCCGTGCCTTGCTCGTCGAGTTCGCCATTTTGAAAGCGCACCAGACAACTGCGCACGTGCTGATCGTATTCTTGCATTTCGATCAAAGTGTTGCGCGATCGCGTCGGTTTGATGTTCGGGTACATGATCGTGTGTTCTTCGCGCAAAGCCCGCACCGCAAACAGGGCATCGACCGGTCTTTCCACGATCATGCGCACGCCAATGTGATCAAAAAGGTCGTACGCCACATTTTCTTGCTTCTGCAAAAGCTTGATCGCCACCGAGTGCAACGGCTTGGTCTCTTTGACCTCAAAACGCACCAGCGGCACATCAAAACTGGCACTGTGCAGATATTGCGAACCGTCAGGATGGGTGCGGACCTGTTCGACAAATCGGTTCAGGATCCGCTCGCGAATTTCTCGGTAGTAATTGCTCTGAAAATAATTTACCGCGTGGGCCATCGTGTGCATCACGCGCAACACAGCGCACGCCCATGCCGAATGCAGCTTGCGTTCGTGCGCTGTATCTGGGTGTTTTCGTGTGGCTATTTCCGGATCGGCTGCGGCCAACAGCAGCATGTCCAACACCGGCATGGATTCAAACTCGCTCGGCAATTGCACACCTTGCAGCCCAGGCAACAGCACACTTTTCATGAATCCAAGCGCATAGTGGCGAATACGCTCGACATCCGCCGCCTGGCCCGGCACGTTCAAATCGTAGCCATAGCGCGCCAAGAAGCGGTAGGCCTCGTCGGCGCCGCCGTTGACCAAACGCAAATGCGAAAGGTCGATCGCCGATCGCCCGCCGATGATCGTGTGCATGGTTTCCCAAGAAAACACGTAGCGTGCTAGCGCCGGCGGGAGCGGTCCTTTGGCAGAAAATGACAACAAAAACCCCGCATTGTGCAATGTTTGCGTCCCAAACGGCCACTGCGTTCCGCGCGGTCGACGCAAACGGGCTTATACTGGTGTTTGTGGCAAATGTCGCCACGAAAGTTCAAACGCAGCCGCCCTGACACCTATTTCTTCGGCAGATTACGCTATCGACACCGCAAGTTCTCCCTGCCCTGGGTGAACGCTGCGCACTGCGACTGTCAGCCACGTACCGGGCGGATGCGCAGGCGCATGCAACGCGACTTCGAGGCCAAGATCCGGCACGTACAGCAGCATTTGTCCGCGTTGCTGCAGCGGACGCACGATTTGACCTAGCAACGTCGTGCCAATCCCGCGCTGGGCCAGCCACACAAGTTTGAAATAGCGATCGCCGCGGCGTTGAATCTGACGTCGTAGCGCTTGGGCATCGTCGGTGTGGCGCATGATCGCTTCAATTTCAGCGCCGGTGTGCGGCCGCGGCTGGTGCCGCAACGCCGCGAGCAACTGCCGCTGCGCCAACAAATCACCGTACCGCCGCAACGGCGACGTCACCTGCACGTAGGCGGGCACGCCGATCACGCCGTGCTCCTGCGGCTGCACGCTGAAGCGCGCTGGGGCCAGACTGCGAAAAACCGCATAAACATCCGCGGGATCGCTATACAGGCCTGGCGGACGACTGGGGTGTTGTGGTTTTGGCTGGGCGCGGTACGGCAGGGCGACGGCGTTTTCGCGGGCGTAACTAGCTGCAATTTGGCCGCAAATGACCATGGCTTCGGTGATCATGCGCCGCGGCGGGCTCATTTGACTCGCCGGCGTGATCACCACCTCCCCGTGCGCCGGTGCCGAAACATCCACGTCCGGTTTGTAGAGCAAGAACGCGCCATTGCGAATTCGTTCGTGTTCCGCGCGGTTGCAGGCTTCGATCAGCCGCTGCACCAACGGCAGGTCGATTTCATCGGCCGCTTGCTGGCCCGCGAGAACACTTTCCAAGCGCCGATAACTCCAAGCAAAACCCACGCGAATCCGCGCTTCTTGCAAGGTCTGATCGAGCAACCTACCGTCGGGTGCGACGGTCGCGGCAAAAACCAGCGCCGGTCGCCACTTGTCGACAGTCAGCGATGCCGCATCGCGCGCCAGTTCGTCCGGCAGCATGGGCACAGTGTGGCGCGGATGATACAGGGTTGAACCGCGGTGTTGCGCAGCAAGATCAAGGGCATCACCCGCACGGACCCACGCAGTCGGCGCGGCAATCGCCAACCAGATGCGCGTGCCATCGGCGACTTCTTCGGCGTAGATCGCATCGTCGACTTCATGCGGCGCATCGTTGTCGATGGTGACAAACGGATAATCAAGTTCAGTATCAGGGAGTTCCGGCGCAACCTGGAGGCAGGCTAGGGCATCTGGCGCAAACGGTTGCAGCACGCCGGAACGCCACAATTCCAAATCCTCATGCCCATCCCACACTTGCATCTCAGACAGCAAATCCGCGGCATCGCGGGGCTGGGCTGCGTGGTGGCGACCGCGCTGCACAAGGAATTGTTCCACTGCAAGATCAGTGACTTGCGGACGTCCGATCCACGCCAGAAGGCGGTCGCCAGCTTGTTGCAGCGCCAATTTGTCGCCGGTGCCGGTCAGCCGCAGCGCGTCAATAGCCAGCAACCACGGCGCAATCTGCTGATCTGCAGCTTGTTTTAGTGTCCGCGCTAAAGAGTGTGCCTGTCGTGCCGTCGCATCGCGGCGCTGCAAACCGGTTTGATCCAAATAAAAACCGTCGTCTGCCACGCCCAACACCAGCGCCACTGTTTGCCGCGACGCAAGGTCGCTTTTTCCCAACAAAAGTTGGGTCACTTCGCCCAAGCCGCTGGCTTGGCTTTCCAGCAACAACCAGACTTGCTCCACGTCTTCGGCGGCCACCTGCCGCTGCGCGTCGTGAAGCACATTTTCCGCTTGCCGCCAGTCTTCAGCGAGCAAACCCAACTGCATCACCACAAATTTCTTATCGATTTTATAAACTTGCGCGGTTGGGCTGCCCGCCGTCTCGATGCGCCACGGGCTGGCGGCCTTGCTTTGCAAAACCCGGCCAAGCAGCACGGCGCCATCTTTTTGAAATAGGCAAAGGGGTGATGTCATCTATGCGCCATCGCTTTGTGCAATTAATTCATGGCACAAACGCGTGTGTCGGTGCACCGGCGCGTCATTGCTCGCCGCGCGTTGCAGCGCGTACGGCTGCCCCACGAGCACGACGATCCGCCTGCCGCGGGTCAGCGCCGTATACAGCAAATTGCGTTGCAACATGACGTGCTGTTGACCGTGCAGCGGCAAGATAACCGCAGGATATTCACTACCTTGCGCCTTATGGACGGTCACTGCGTAAGCCAGTTGCAAGTGTTGCAGATGCGCGACCGGATAGTCGATCGCCCGATCGCCGAAATGGACGCGAATCGCACTTTCAGAAGCCAGAATCCCCTGTTTGTTATCCGCCGGTTGCTGATCGGTTTTGCGCACCATCGCGACGACGCGGCCGATATCGCCATTGAAAACATCCAGTTCATAGTCGTTGCGCAGTTGGATGACCTTGTCGCCGACGCGAAAGCCGCCTTGAAGAATTTCACCTTCAGGATTGAGCGCTTGGCGCAACACTTCATTGAGCGCCGTCGTGCCCAAACTGCCACGGTGCATCGGCGCCAACACTTGAATGTCGCCGATCGGATCAAAGCCAAAACGGCGCGGCAGGCGATGGGTGATGATCTCCACGATGGTTTTGAGGATATCCTCAGGGGAATCCCTTGCAATCAGAAAGAAATCGCCATCGCCGCCCCGTTCATCGGTCACCGGCAGTTCACCACGCCGCACGCGATGCGCGTTGTGCACGATCCACGATCCTTCGCCCTGTCGATAAATCCGTTCGAGATAAATGCTTGGAATAACTTTGGAAGCCAAAAGATCGCCCAGCACGGCCCCCGGTCCGACCGATGGCAACTGATCGGCGTCGCCGACCAATAGCAGGCGAGCGCCAAGCGCGACCGCGTCGCAAAGTGCTGCTGCCAGCGGCACTTCCATCATGGACACCTCGTCCACGATCACAACATCGGCGTCCAGCGGCTGCTTTTCATCGCGCAAAAACTCGCCGGTTCGCGGTTCAAACTCCAGCAAGCGGTGCAGCGTTTTTGCTTCCAGTCCTGTGGCCTCCTCAAGCCGCCGCGCCGCGCGGCCGGTTGGCGCGGCCAACACCACCTTGGCGTCGTCCGGGGCAAGCGCGGCCAAAACTCCGCGGATGATTGTGGTTTTTCCGGTGCCCGGTCCACCGGTGACCACCAGCACGCCACCGCGCAACGCAGCCGCGACGGCATCGCGCTGACCCCCTTGCAGCGCAAAACCTAATGAAATTTCAGCCAGATGCAGGCGGCGCTCCACCAGCGCTTCGGCCACGGTATCGGTGTGGGCGTGGAGCAGCTCCAATAGCCGCTTGGCCAAATGCTTTTCTGTTGCCGCCAACTCGGGCAGCGCCAGCGCCGGCTCGCCCTCGCTGCCCAGCGCAGGCAGAAGTACGGCGCGCTTTGATTGTACCAAGTCCGTAATTGCATTAGTCAATGTTTCTGGCGCGACCTCCAAAATCGCCGCGGCTCGTTCGCGGACCAGGACTTCAGGCGGTGCTGTGTGACCTTGTTGCGCCAGATCGTGCAGCGCGTAGCGCAGGCCGGCGCGCAAGCGCGGGGGCGCATCGCGCAACCAACCGAGATCGAGCGCAAAATTATCCGCCGTGCGAAATCCGATACCGTAGATTTCGTCAGCCAACTGGTAGGGATTGGCGCGGAGCTTGATCGGCGCGTCGCGGCCGTAGCGCGCCAAAATTTTGCCGACCAACGCGGGACCAAAGCCGTGTTCCAACAAGAAAACCGTTGCTTGTTCGGCCGATGCGCGCGCTTGTAGCACTTCTGCGATGTGCTCGCGCTTTTTTTTCGACAGACCGGTCACGCGTTGCAGGGCCTCAGGATCGCTGTGAATCTGCTCGAGGGCACTGGCCCCCAAAGTGGCCACAATCCGCGCAGCCAACACCGCGCCGACACCGTCACAAGTCGTTTTCAAGTATTGGGCGACAGCCTCGGGCGTTGTTGGCAGGGTCGGCGTGGCGCTATCGGCGCGAAATTGCCGACCGTATTTGGGGTCGTCGATCGTCTCTCCGCGCAGCGCAAAAGTGTCGCCGATCGATGCCGTCGCTAATGCGCCTTTGACGGTCCACAATTCACCATCAGCGGCGTTGCGCACGGCAACAATGGCAAAACCCTTTGCTTCATCGCGATAGACAAAGCGCTCAACGACGCCTTGCCAAGCGCGAAGCGCTGCGGGACCGGGCGTTGCTTTGCCAGTGGGTGCAACTGCGGGTGGCGCGCTAAAATCGAGCAGACCAGTTGCAGAAGGTCGGGTCATTCTTTAGCGATAGCAGGCAGTTGAGGCCATGCGACATCGAGGGTCAATTTCGCGGCGTTGCGCCACACCTCGACCTTGGCGCCCGCATTGCCCGCCAGTTGCAGCAGGCGATCAAATTGGTAGGTTGCGGTGACTGCATGACCGGACACGCTCAACACCAAGTCGCCCGCCAACAGCGGCGCATGGGCCTTGCGCACGATCAGTCCTTTTTGCCGGGTCGCGTGAAAAATACTGACCATTTCCAGATTCGGTGCAAAACGATCCCAAAGGCCAAGCACCTTGGCGTCGCGGGTCACCTCGGCGTCGGCGGAATGCAGCACGTTGAAACTTTTCAGATCGCCCGCCGACCAAGCCAGAAACGGCAGCAGGTTGTCAGCCATGTCGTCGCCGCGCCAGCGCCTCGCGCCGATGCCGCGCAGGCCCTCGCCTGACGTCGCCAGCAAATGCCCAAGCGCCTGCTGGATCGCCTTGGTGATGCCCGGACGCGGATCGCCGCCAGGTTCAAACTGGGTCGGATCATCATCGAATTCAAAAGAAAGTCCCGCCACTCGGTTGCCGCGCCGCGGATCGAGCAGCGACACTTCAACCCGCACTTTTGCGTCGATGCCGTGTTGCCGAAAGATCTTTTGTTTTTTTGGATCCTTTTCGCGCACATCTTGAATATCGCGAACATTTTCGGCGCGGTTCTCCGTGATCAGCAGCGCCAACGCCAGCCATTGGCGCGGTTCTTCACCCAGTTCATCTTTGCGCGAGAACAGATCGGTATCCGCGGCCACGATCCGCACGTCATCGACGCTTTTGTTGATCGAAAAATCCAGCGGTCCCAAAATCGGCAAGTTGGTATTTTGCAACAAATAAGCAGCCGCATCGTGGCTACGCGCGATCACGTCGAGCGCCGTGGTGTCCGGCACCATTTGGGCAACCGGCAATACGATGATGCCGACCGGCTTGGTCGTGGGGTCAAGGATTTGAATATTTTGAACCGGCGACGCGCCGCCGCATCCCAGAAACGCGACGGAAAAAACGACAGCAATCATCCAAACCTGTGCCAAAACCTTGCGCATCTCACCCTCGCGCGCCATCAAACGCCCAAACCGCCAAGGATGGCATGCGCCGCCGCGCGTGCCAAGGTTCGGTTGACTCATGCGCAAACTCATCGCATTCTGCACAGGCGAAGGGCGCATCCGCTCTATCGACGCTGATTTTCGGGTGATTAAGTTGGACTGGCGCAAAATAGTACTTGTCATCACTGCAACTTGCGCGCCGGCTTGCCAAACTTCGCCGGTGTTGGATCCGTTGCCGGTCGCGACCTGCGCCTGCCCCGACGGGGTGTGTCCTCCGAGCGTCTGCGACCTACAAATCGAAGTCTCGGCGGACACTTGTGGCGGCAAAGTCACGCGCGTCCAACTCATGCTCGGCGACCAACTCGACCCGAAGACGTGGTCGCTCGGGGTCCCGCAGCGAACTTGTGCTACAATTCCACGCGGTAGTGCGCTAAAGCTTGCAGCGCGCGCCGACACTCAGTGGCAATGGTCTGAGACGCTTGCCTGTCCGGCCCTGGTGGCTGGCGACGCCAAGGGTCCAACATTGTTGCGAAAACTGCAATGCGTCGAATCGGCAGCGCCTTGAGCCGTCGCCGCGTCCTCAGCCGGCGCGCGGCCGCGACGAAGGCTGACGCGCCATGAACGCGCCGCACTGGATGATCACCCATGATGTGGACGTAGCGGCGCAAACGCCCGTGATGCGTCAAGTGCTGGACGCCAAGTCGCGCCACCCAGATGCGCTGATCTTGTTTCGAATGGGTGATTTTTACGAGCTTTTTTTTGAAGACGCGCTAGACGGTTCGCGCCTGCTCGACATCAACCTCACGTCGCGCAATAAAAACGACCCGCGGCCGATCCCGATGTGCGGTTTTCCGTGGCATTCCATGTCCGTGCACGTGCAGCGCATTTTGCAGGCCGGTCGCCGCTGCGCGGTCGTTGAGCAACTGGAAGATCCAGCCCACGCCAAAGGCATTGTGCAGCGCGGCGTTACCCACGTCATCACGCCCGGCGTTGTGCTTGAAACCGATGCCCTCGATTTGCGGCGCGATCACAATATCTTGGCGTTGGCGCCGACCAAGAACGGCGGCTTGGGTGTCGCGGTCGCAGACGTGTCGACGGGCGCGTTGCAAGTCGCCGAAGTGCTGCATCCAACCGCACTTGCGGTCCTACTCGTGCGCCTGGAACCGCGCGAACTGGTGCTGCCGGTTGAAGCAAAGCCTTGGCTGGCCTCGGCGCCCAGTATGCGCGATGTGCTTCAAACTATACGGGAAGTGCCAAAGCTTCAGCCGCACCACACCGCGGTCGATGCGGCCGTCGCCCTGCTGCGCCAGTACGTGCAAGAAGTGCGACCGGGCAGTGAAAAATTGTTGCAGACCGCGCAACCGCTAGTGATGACAGCACATTTGGCGCTCGGCCGCGAGACTGTGCTGCACTTGGAACTGTTGGCGACGTCGCGCCATGGCCGCCGCCAAGGCTCCCTGCTGCACGCCGTGGATCACACCTGTACCGGCGCGGGCGCGCGTTTGTTGCGCGGGCTGCTGTTGGCCCCGCTTGCTGATAGGAAAGCGTTAGAATTGCGCCATGATGCGGTGCAGCGTCTGCTGGATGACCGGCCGACCCGCCAAGCGATCCGCGATCAGTTCAAGCATTTAGGCGACTTGGCTCGCCTTGCGACCAGAGCAGCGGCAGGTCTGTCGCAACCGCGTGAAATAGCGACGTTGCGCGATACGTTGGCGACTTTGCCCGCGCTGCTCGCTGCGCTACAGCCCGTGGTTGGTTCGGTCATTTTGGCTGGAATTATAGGAGATCTCAGTGGATTTGAGTCGCTATTGGCCGATCTGCGCGCCGGGCTGGCCGACGAGCCGCGCCTGCTTTTGGCCGATGGCGGCGTGATTCGCCAAGGCTTTGACGCGCAACTGGATGCGCTGGTCGAACTTGCTGAAAATAGTGCGGCCTGGTTGGACCGCTTTGAAGCCCAAGAGCAAAAAAATACAGGAATTTCTGCGCTCAAAGTCGGCTACAACCGCGTCACCGGCTACGGCATCGAAATTGGCCGCAGCCGCGCTGACCAGGTGCCGGCCCACTACCACCGCAAACAGACACTAAAAAATACTGAACGTTATACAACAGACGAACTCATCGCCTTTGAGCGCAAAGTGCTCAGTGCCCAAGCCGATCGGCTGGCGCGTGAGAGCGAATTGTTTCGCGCGTTGGTGCAAAGAGCTGGCAGCGATTTGGACCTTTTGCGCACGATTGCTGGGGCCTTGGCGCAACTGGACGTGCATCAGGGCTTTGCTGAGTTGGCCGCGCAATGGCATTACGTTCGCCCCAAATGGGTCGACGCGCCGATCGCCCATCTCAAAGCCTGCCGCCACCCCGTGATCGAACAGCTGTTGCCCGCGGGCAAATTTGTGCCCAATGACGTGCACTTACGCGGCGACCCGCCGGCGGCGGTGCTGAGTGAAGACGTACAGCCCGCGCAAATCTTGCTGCTCACCGGGCCGAACATGGCCGGCAAATCGACCCTGATGCGCCAAGTCGCGTTGGCGGTCATTTTGGCGCAAGCAGGCAGTTTTGTACCGGCAGAATCGGCTGTTATGGGCATATTGGACGGCGTCATGACCCGCATCGGCGCTGGCGACGACATCAGCGAGGGCGCGTCGACCTTCATGGTCGAAATGCGCGAAACGGCCCAACTTCTGCAGCAAGCAAGCCCGCGAACCCTAGTGCTTTTGGATGAAATCGGTCGCGGCACTTCAACTTACGATGGCCTTTCGATCGCGTGGGCGGTGATGGAGACGCTGCACGATGCCAACCGATCTCTGTGCCTATTTGCGACACATTATCATGAATTAACACAGCTTTCTGAAAAGTTGCCGCGGCTGCGCAACGCCCACATCGCCGTTCGCGAATGGGGCCACGACATTATTTTCATGCACAGTTTGCTGCCAGGGCCGACCAATCGCTCGCACGGCATTGCGGTGGCGCGGTTGGCCGGGTTGCCGCAAGCGGTTATCGATCGGGCGCGGGTGTTGTTGGAACAGCTGGAACACAATAGCGCGACTTTGTTAGGGTTATCTGCGAAGGGTCAAGCCCTGCGTCAAATGGGCCTGTTTGAACAGGCCGCGCAGCCTGTGCACAGGCTTCCAGAAGTTACTATTAATAAGGAAGAAATGCAAAAAAACGCCCTTTTTTCTGCGCTTGCGCAGCTGGATTTGGACACGCTGTCGCCACGCCAAGCACACGCGCTGCTGGGCGAATGGTCCGAGCGTTGGGTAGCCGCGGATCTAGCGAAGAAAGCATAGAATCTTAGTTAGTTCCATCGCGTTCAGGCACCGCCCCTCTCTTGCGATCGCGGGGGTGGATCAAAAGTACATCGCTGTCAAAAAAATAGCATAAGCAATTGAAAGATGTGATTTTTTGACGGCGCGTCGAACCACGGCAATATCCATTTTGCCATGAACAAAAACACACAATCGCAATTTGCTCTCTCGGTCGAAAAATTCCTCAGGCACTTGCGCTTGGAACGCAACATGTCGAGCAATACGTTGACCGCTTACGGTCGCGACTTGCACCGGCTCGCTGTCTACATGCAAGAGCAGTTCGGGATTGAAGACCCGCAGGATCTGGACAGCGACGCCTTGCACGAATACTTGTGCGACTTGCGCGAAAATGGCCTACAGCCGCGCAGTGTTGCGCGGCACATGTCGACGATACGTACCTTTGGCAGCTATTTGGTAGATCGCGGCTTGCTGCGCGAAAATCCCGCAACATTATTGGAATTGCCTAAGCTTGATCAGGACCTGCCCGATGTGCTGACGACCGAGGAAGTCGAACGTCTGCTCAGCGCCCCAGCAGGCAGCGCCGACCGGTCGATCCGCGATGCTGCGATGTTGGAAACGCTTTACGCAACCGGTTTGCGCGTTAGCGAATTGGTCAACTTGACGCTGACCGACATTGATTTTGATCGCGGCGTCGTGCGCTGCATGGGCAAGGGGCGCAAGGAGCGCTTGGTGCCGATCGGCGAAGTGGCGCGGTTTAAACTTCTGACCTATTTGGAAAATGCCCGACCTACCCTGTCCAGATCCGGCGCCATGCGCGGCAAACGCGGCGGGCAGTGCAATTCGCTGTTCATCACCAGCCAATGCAAAGCTATGACAAGACAAGGATTTTGGAAACTGGTCAAGCGATACGCCGCCGTCGCCTGCATCGACAAACCGATCTCGCCGCACAAGTTGCGGCACTCGTTTGCGACGCATTTGTTGGCGGGCGGCGCGGACTTGCGCGCGGTACAGGCCATGCTCGGGCACGCCGACATCGGCACAACGCAGATCTACACGCACGTGCACCGCGAGCGTCTGCGCGAGATTTACGATCGTTTTCACCCGCGCGCTTGACCCGCAAAGTGGCGGCTGGCAACCAATCCATTGCGCCGCGAGCACTTGCAACCCCCGCGCGGATGGACAAACCTTTCAACATGCCAAATCCTGTCGTCTTTGTGCTGACTTTGACCGCCACTGGCTTAGCCGTTGCGCGCGACGTGGCGACGTTGGGTTGGCGGGTCATCGGGGTCGACAGCGATCGCTCGCGTCCGGGGTGCTATAGCCGGCATATTGAGAATATCAAAGGTCTTTCTGACCTGCCGTACGGACTTGCCCTTGTCGATGCGCTCAGCGACGCCGCCAGAGCGCTGCCGGTGCCGCCGATCGTGATTCCGGCCGCTGACGACGCCGTGCAGTGGTGCATACAGCACCGCGAAACGCTTGGGTCGGTGGTCTGCTGGTCTACTGGTCATACCACTGACCGCGCCGGCGTCTTGCTCGACAAGTCCAAATTCGCTCAAGCCTGCAAAGACTTGCAGATCGACGTGCCGCTCACGCTGCAGCCAGCAAATTGGCAGGATATCCAAGCCTTCGTCGCCCACTGCGGTTTGCCTTGCATCGTCAAGCCGCGGGCAGGTCATCTTTGGCGTCAACGCCTCAAGGGCCAAAAGTTGTTGGTGCCCAAGGATATGGATGAGCTCAAACGCGCTTTTGATGAGATTATCGGCGATCCATCGGCCGTCGTCCTGCAGGAATTGGTGCAAGGTCCTGAATCTAATTTGCTAGTTGGTGCTGTCTTGGCTGGGCAGCAAGGGGGCGTTCGCCACGTCTTGACGGCGCGAAAAATTCGCCAATTTCCGCGCAATTTTGGTTCGGGATCGCTGGTACGCAGTGAAGATCTCGCCGATGTGCGCCAACTTTCAAGTCAAATCGTTGAACAGCTGGATTACCGCGGGCTGTGCGGCACAGAATTCAAGCGCGACGAGCGCAACGGGCGCTTGCGCTTGATCGAGATCAATCCGCGGCCCACGTTGTGGTTTGACCTGTGCCGCGCGGCGGGTACGCACCTCATCGCCGCGCATGTGCAAGAACTTGCAGGACAAGAGCCGACAATACTTCAGGAACAGCGCAATGCAACCGTTTGGCGGTACGGCGTGCGCGACGCGATCGCGCTGATGCAAGCGGGGCCGCGCGCGATGCTCAGCGCCGCAACTGCGCCGCACACGGATGCCGACGCGGTTTTTGCGTGGGACGATCCGATGGCAGGTGTGGCGTCGCTCGGCCACACCGCGCTGCAGGCGCTGACACATTTGCGCAAACATTCCTAAATTTTACGCGTTTTGGCCAAGCCAACTCTTCAGCCAGGGCAGCGGCTGATCTAGGTGCGTGCAGAGTCCTGCAGCTTCAAGCCAACGCGGCGGCGGATACCCGCGCCACCGCAGATGCCCAACCGCGAGTTCGCGCGTCGCTGTCGCCAGTACCGCTTGCAAATCTCGGCTATTGCTCGCAATTAGGCCTTGCCACTGCGCAACCAGCACCGCCCGATCGTACGACTGCAGCGCGATGAGCGCGGCGGTCCCGGCGCGGCTTGCGCGCCAAGCTTTGAGCCGCACCGCTACTTCCTGCGCATCTACCGTAACATTGCGCAACCACTGGCCTAGGTCCGCCAGGTGGCGCCAATCGGCGTAAGCCCCTTCATTGAGGTGAACCAGCAAGTGCGCTGTTTGATCAGCCACTTGTAGGCAAAGCCAGCGATCGAGCATGACCGCGCGATCGAACAGATCCTGCGTCAACTGCGTTTGCGCAAACGGCCTGTAACGCAAAGGGCACAAGATTTGCTTATGAACTTCAACGGTATTGCCGCCGCCTTGCTCCATCCACATGGCATTGTGCCGCGATCGGGATTGCCAAGCCTGTTTGTAACCTAGCGCCGAGAGGTGGTTTTCGACTTCCTCCTGCGCGCCCGGCCGCACCAAAATATCGACGTCGACGGCAGGTCGCAGCACATGCGCCGGGTAGGCGCGCAGTTCGATAGCGCGGCCCTTGAGCAGCAACGCCGGCGCGCTCGGACCGTCCAAAAGCTTTGGCGTTACTTGCAAGAGACAGCGATCGACATCGAGGGTGCGCGCAACAACGGCAAGCGACTGCGCGGCGAGTTCCGCTCTGACATCTCTTGGCAAATCGAAACGCCGCGTGTGCAACTCGAGCCAGGGCGAACTGCGCATTTGGCCGCAAAGCTTAAGCGCTGCACGCCATTGCGGCGCAGTCAGATGCGGCACTTCGGCATCGTCAGGCGGCTCAGGCCGCGCCCATTGGTGCACGACGCGAAGCGTTTGACGATCGACCCACGTCACCAAGCCCACCTGCGGATCATGATCACCGCGGCGGTTAGCACGCAACATACTAAATACAAAAGTAAAACGGCTTGGCGCTGGCTCAGGCCCATGTCCAGCAGCCGGTGGTGAATGTGTTTGCGATCGGAGTGAAACGGCGAGCGGCCGCTGATCGCGCGGCGGACGAAAGCCAAACCCGTATCGGCGATGGGCAGTCCGAGCGCCAAAACAGGCAGCAAAAGTGCCAGCGCGGTTGAACGTTTGCACGCTGACCACAAAGCGGCGGTGGCGAAAACGTAGCCGATCGTCATGCTGCCGGAATCACCCATAAAAATGAGGGCAGGTGAAAAATTGTAGAACAAGAAGCCTAAAACGCTGCCCGCCAACGCAGCGGCGAAGAGCCCCAACATCGTGTTGGCGTCCTGCATCGCCAGCACGAAGAGTGCCGCGGCGGCGAAAAACGCCACACCGGCGGCCAAGCCGTCCAAGCCATCGATCAAATTCATTGCATTGATGATTCCGGTCACCCAAAGGATCGTCAATGGCAGAGAACTCAACCCGAATTCATAAGAGTTGCCGAACAGGCTAACCGTCCCAAAACGCAAACCAGCCTGCCAAAGCAGGATCGCCACCGCGGACTGCACCAACAATTTGCCCCAAGCGCCACAGCCCTTTATGTCGTCGTAGACGCCCAAGGCCAGAATCGACAGCAGGCCGACAAAAAACGCGGCGATGCGCGCCTTGTCGTCGCGCAATTCAAGGGTGAAATTGTTGCCCCAGAAAAGTAGGCTCACCAAGGGAGCGGCAAAGCCAAAAGCGATGGAGATGCCGCCGGTTCTCGGCATCGGATTGGTGTGAATTTTGCGATCACCATCGGGAGGATCAAACAGCCGCCAGCGCCGCGACAAATGCAGCACGGGCGCCGTGAGAATCGCGGCGATGCCCAAGGCCATCAAAAATGCGACCAGGTAGGTGCGCACGTGAAAATTCTCCTTCGCAGTTGCGCCCTGCAATGAGCGCAAATAGGGCACAAACGTTGGTTGCCGCAACTGCGGGCCAAGATTTTAGCGGAGGACGGCCTGCGTGACCAGACGAAAGACGATATCGGCCAAATCGGCCTTCGCAACGCCAAGGGACAGCCCGCCGCCCAGAAGTGTCCAAACATCTTTTTGCGCAATGACCGGATATTGCAGCACCGCGTGCGCCCTCGAGCCGTGCTGGCCATTGAAGCGGATGCCGATCGTTTGGACGATTTCGGCATCGCTTTGCGGCGCGATTTGATCGGCGGTCACCTCAGCCGCCAGTAAGATCCGGCCAACGCCGTCGCGATCGCTCTGCAAATGATCGACCAGCAGCAGCGCGCCGCTCTGGTGCAGCGCGATCAGACGCCGATGCTGGCGGCTGCCGTCAGGCCAAACATGCGTGGCGACGCACCAATCCCAATCGCGCAGGCGTCCTGCATGGACATCGCGCACGCTACCGCGCGCACCGACGCGAAAGGAGGCCCACAGTTCAATGGATGGAAAACCAATAATTTCAACAACAGAATGGCTTGCGGCGCTGCGGTTGAGTTCGCGGTCCGGATCACCCTCATAGCCAGCGAGCCCCGCGTCGCACACCAGAATTTGGTCGTTGCGCGACCATTCGAAACTCAGTGTGTCGGCGTGCGCGTGACCGGGCTGCGCCGCGAACACGGTCGGTGCTGTGTGCATGACGGCGAAGTGGCCGTTTCGCCTTGAAATCCACGCGCTGAGCACCGGATCCGGCGCGCCACCCGAAGCCTGCAAAACGGCGGTGCGCACCAAACTAAGTTGCTGCAAAATGGAGGGGTCGCTGTCTCCGAAGCTCGGCACCTGGCCGTTCGGGTGGCGTACCGCAGCCAACCACGCCGTGGCGCGCTGGGTGATGCGGGTCAACGGCAGCGTGCGTTCAACAGCATTGGGCTGCAAAAGCCCCTGAACCACTAATAAATCGTCTAGCAAAAGCGCATGGTACATCGGCGAATTTTCGCGGTGTGCGCCGTCATCGGCGAATTGAATCCGGCACTGGGCCAACAACGCGTCTTGCGCATGTCCCCCAGTTCCCCAAACGGCTTCTGCCGCGGCGAGGGCCAGCAGGTCGACCAACAGGTGGTTGCCTCCCAAGTGCCGTTCTAGAATCCATTTTAGCCCTTCAGCAGCGGTTGCCGCGATGTGCAAGAGTTGCAACCGCAAAGCGGTCAGCCCGTCATGCCACCGGTCTCCGCCGTGGTGCAGGACCGCGGTCAAACGGGCCGCCGCCCTCACGCACGCCAGCACCCGGCGGGCCCGCGGATACGGTTCCCACGCTTTGGTCAGCGCTGGCACGGCCTTTTCCCAACTCGCCAACCCAGTTTGCAGCAGCTGCAAGGCCGCGAATTCATTGTTCAGCGTGGCAGCTACCAGCACATCGGCCCAGTCCAAGTAGTGGGCCTCGTAAACCTCCAACGCGCGCGCACCTCGCAGCTGCCAGTCGCGGGGCGGGAACGCGCAAATGGCCCGTCGCCCGACAACGAACTGCCTGTTAAGCAATGATTCAGAAGGGGGCGGCGGGGCAGCTGCCAACAATTTGCCCAGCGACAGCAAGGATTCAGCCCGCGCCCCCCTCACGGCGTTCTGCGCGCGTTGACGCCAAAGCGCGACGAGAACGGGCAGGGCGGGCGCCCACAAGGGCTTGCGCAGGTCGTTCAATGCGCGAAAAACATGGGACTCCACGGGCAGCGGACGCAGCGTGCGCCACCAGCGACCGGCGATGTCGATCGGCTTTTCGCTCATCGCCGGCCGTCGACGATGCTTTGCAACATCTCCAGATATTTGCCAGCCAAAACCGCGCGATCGTTGAATTGCTCGACGTAGCGGCGGCCGTTGGCGCCGCACTGATCGGCCCGAGCGGTGTTGGCAAGCAAACCGTCTATCGCGGCTTGAAGACCGTCGCCGTCGCCAGCCGCGCAAGTTGCGCCACAGTCGGCAGCTTGGGCGATGCGCACCACTTCTCCGTCGGCGCACAGGAGCACGGGCCGACCAGAAGCCATGGATTCGTAAATCTTACTTGGAACGGTGTGTTCATCTTTGCGCGGTCGCAAGATGACCAAAGTCGCCCATGCATGGCGGTACAATGCCGCTACCATCGAACGATCGACCGGACCGGCGAGCGTGACGTTGCTCAAGCCCTCGTTTTTGATTCGTTCCGCCAGATGCGACCTCAGCGCGCCGTCGCCGATTAGGGCAAAATGAACGTCCGCGCTACCTCGCTTCAGGCGCTGCGACGCGATATCTAGCACGAGATCAAGGCCTTGAGGCGGATTGAACACACCCGCATAAACCGCGAGTTGGCGATCGCCGGGCACACCCTGATCGCGCAACCAAAGCGCGGCTGCGGCGCCGCTTTTCGCTGCCTCGCGGTCAAAACGCTGCAAATCAGCGCCATTGGGCAAAACTTCAACCGCCGCGGGCCGCGCGCCCATTTCTATCAGCCGCGTCCGTTTGCCCTCACTGACCGTGGTCACGCCGGCCGAATGCGTCAGCACAAAGCGGTTGAGTTGCTCCAGTGCAGAAATCGCTGGACCTGCCTTGACACGGCCGGCATTCACCACGGCTTCCGGCCAAATATCACGGACATCCAGCACATGCGGCGCGCCGAAGCGCTTCGCAAGCAGCAGCGAAGTCACGCCGACCGTTGGCGGCGGCGTGGTGCCGATGACGATGTCAGGCCGCAGATCGCGCAACCCGCCTTGCAGCAGAGAACTCACCGCAAAGCTGGCATACAGCAGGGCTTTGCGCAGCGGCGTATGTCCGCCGAGCGCCAAAATGGGCGTGCGAATGACTTGGATATCATTAATAATTTCAAGCTTGGCCAGTTTTTGGGTGTGCCCCGGATACAGCTGGCCGTGCGGGAAATTTGGAAACGTGGTCAGCACGCTCACGCGGTGGCCCGCTTTGACAAAATAGTGCGCAAAATCACCGAAGCGCGCCGCCGGAGCGCCCATCTCCGGGTGGTAGAATTGCGACACAATCAGAATATGCATGTGGTTGGGCAGAATATGCATGTGGGTGGGCAGAATATGCATGTGGGTGGGCAGAATAGGCATGTGGGCGGGTCCAGCGTGTCAAGAGAAGATCAAACCCGTTCAGCTTGATAACTACTTGATTCGACGCAGATGTCCGGCGCGCGGTGCTGGCGCGATTGGTGTGTCAGAAGCCAGATCCGGCTCGGCCGGTTCCGGCTCTGGTGCCGCAGCGCCCCCAGAAAGCAATTGAAATACAGGGCGTTGTGGAGCGCCCACGCGGGCGGGGGCAGAGCCCCCCCCCCTTTTTGGCGGGGATAATTGGGTCACGGCGACCGGCGCGGGGGGCAATGGCGACGTCACGGCCGCGCGGCGACCTGCACTCGGGCGTTGTGGCGGCGAGAAAAGTTCGTGTTGCAATTCAGCCGGCAACGCTTCGGGCCATGCCTTCATTGCGCCGTTCACTTCGCTGCGCATCGCGTAGACGGCGTGCCAAGGTACGGTGCAGCAACAGGGTTGGCCCGCAAACGTCAAAGTTGCCACAACCGACTGATCATCAACGTTAAAATCTGAGATGTGGTAGTTGAACGAATAATTCAGCACCAAGGAGCACTGCCGGGCAAATCGCGGCGGAACGACGACACCCGCGGCGCGTGGGTCAAAATGCAGTGAAGCGACGCCATCTTGCAGCAACGTTAAGAAAAATTTTGCTTTTTCTGTCTTGGGGCCGATCACGTTTCGTGTTCCCATTCAAAGCGATAGTAGAAGCGTTCGCGGCCCAAACGCCGAAAGCCGAGGCTTCTGTAGAGCAACGCAGCTGGGGCATTGCCGTGATACGCTTCCAAATCAATGCCTTTGACCTGTTCGGCGCGGGCGACCTGCAAAAGTTTGGTGACCATTTGGCGACCCAGACCGAGTTGCCGCGCGCGTTTGGCGACGTACAGTTCTTCGATCCACAGCGACCAGCCTTGAAATTTGACGCTCGGCAAACGCGAGGCGACGAGAACCCCAACTGCCTGACCATCTTGCGTTTCTCGGATGACCAGCACGACAGACCGCGCGTCGCTTACCAAATGATCGAAGACGGCGGCGAGCGCAATTTCATCCACAGGCAGGCGCAGGTCGGTCAAATCTTCCGCAAACAGGCTCACAACCGCGCCGCGATCGTCGGGGGTGGCGAAATCAATCGGGTGCGGCTGATGCATTGGGTTCATCTGGGCTGCCAAACAACCGGCTCTCTGCGGCCAATCTCAGCAAACAGTCTACAATGAATCACCGGCACTTTGCGAGCGTTGCAACGCGCAAGATCCACTGTTAGCGTGTGCGCTGGTGGCAGGTTTGTAACGGCGATGCGATGAAAGGAGCCAAACATGTATTTATACAAAAGAATGCGAAGTTATGTCTGCACGGTCACGACAGTTGGCCTGTTTAGTGCGCTAAGCGCACACGCAGAAGATGAAAAGAAAGACCAAAAGGAACCGCCACCGCGGGCCGCCGTTGAAAAAGAAGTGGCAAAGGCGAAAAAGCCCAAAGCACCGCTGGAGAATGCGGCGGCCCATGCCGATGGAAAAGCAAAGGAAACTGGCGATGTTGTCAGTGAGTTTGCGGTCGGTACCCCCGAAGCTACGCTGCGTGCGGCATTTCGCTGCGTGCTAGAAATGGGCGAAAACGATGGATTTAGTTGTTACGCCAATCTTAACGTCGATTCCAACCACGACAACGACAATGCAACCTCACAGCTAAGGCGCTACCAATGGGCGAAATTTCGCGAACGCGCCAAGACTTACGTTGTGGAGGACACCAAATTCAGCGTGCGAATTACCCGCCGCGATCCGGTCAAGCTCGATGCCGATGGAAAGGAGCAAAAACTCTTCCTTTTTAGCAAGATACGCGACAATCCGGCGCCGATCGTTTTTCGGAAGGAAGCAGGCGCTTGGCGGATCTATGAGAATTCGCTGTAGCAATTCCCATCGACCGCCAACCATGCCGCGTCACCAAAGCGCAATTTTGGCAGTCGCACCGGTTTGACCTTGACTGCCCGCCAACCCCGCCGACGAACCGCCGACGCCACCGATGCCGGCAACACCCAACATTTCAAAGGTATTAGCGGTATTGTATCCTGCGACGATATCAGCAGGCACGCCGCTCACGCCGATCAGCACCGCCGCGCCACCCGCGCCGCCGCCGCCGCCGCCCGCGTGACCGCCGTGGCCGCCGGAACTGCCGGCGCCGCCCTTGGTGCCGCAAAAAGTTTTCATGTTGTCTTCCGCGCCCGAGCCGCCAAAACCCGCAGCGCCGGGAAGGCCGCCATAGCCGCCGGTGCCACCGGTGCCGCCGTTGCCGCCTTTTCCGCCCAACAAAGTGTTGGCGCTGAGAATCGGCATGCCGCTTGGTGCGGCGATGATGAACACCGTGAAGCTGCCGCCGCCGGCGCCACCGCCCTGACCGCCGGTGCCGCCGCAACCGCCAGAACCACCGCCGCCTCCCGAACCACCGATGTCAGAAAATCCATCGACTTGTAGGCAACCGATCACCTCAACGCCACCGGCCGCGCCACCGCCACCGCCGCCCGAGCCCGGACCGCCTGCGCCGCCCGCGTAGCCTGTGCCGCCGACCCAAACGCCGCCAACGACTTGGCCGCCCGAACCGCCGGTGCCGCTATTGCCTGAACTTCCGTTGGTGCCCGCTTTGCCATCCAAACCGTAGAGCGCTTTGAGCGCGACCATGCAGTCGTTGCAGCCGATGGCTTTGTATTTGATGCAAGAAGTTGTGACGCCGTCGTTGGGATCGATGTACGCATCGCCGCCCGGTATGCCGCCTTTGCCGGGGCTGGGGCCTTGGCCGTTTTTGCCGTATTCCTCGGGCTTTGAATTTTGCACGGCTTTGAAATCCGGACAGACCGGCGGCACCGACGCTTCATCAAAATCCGGACAGATGGCCGTGCCACCCGCGCCGCCAGAAACGTTTGTCGTGCCGCACATGAGAGCGCCGGCCGCGCCGCCTGGGTTGGGGTCGTTGGGGCCGCAGATTGGGTGGCCGATGTCCTTGGAACCCAAGCCCGCACCGCCGGCCACCCCGCTGGCGCCGACGACACCGGCGGCACCGAGCAAACCGTCCGCGCCATTTCCCGCTACAATTTTGCAGTTCTGCACGCTGAACCGTGTGTCGCAACCGGCGCTGAGCACCGCGTAGCTGCTGGTGCCGTACTTCTGCGCGGCGGCGCCCAAAATCGTCGCGCCGTCGACGCGCGTAGGCAACGCAGGCGGTGCGCCGACAATGTCCTTGCAATGCAAAGTGATCGCGTCGCCCGCGGGAGGCGCAACGCCGACGATCACGCTTTCAAAAGCCTTGATGTCGCGCACGGCAAACTGTTTGCCGTAGCCGCCGTAAATGGAAACACCCGCAGCCATTTCCAAGTTTCCGGCGTAGGCGCCTGCTGCGACAAATACAAGTGATTTTTTTGCCGTCACCGCAGTTGCAATGCCTTTTCCGATAGTTGCAAAAGGCGCCGCGACGGTGCCTGGGTTGCTGTCACTGCCGGTTTTTGCCACAAAAATCCCTTGGCTGCTGTCGCCATCGACGCCATCACAATTCTGATCGATGCCATCGCCCGGGATGTCGATGCCAGGGATGATTTGGCACTCGCAGCCGTCGTTCTGACTGCCATTTGCGTTGGCCCAGCCGGGTTTACAGGCAAATGAGCAGGCCGGTTTGCCGGCATTGACCGTGCACGCGGCCGTGCTGCCGATGCCAGGTGCCACCGGACATGCGATATTGCAACCCCCGCAATTGTTTATCGAATCGTACAGCCCGTTGGCAGGATTAATGTAACCGTCGTCCGCTACGCCGTTGCAGTCGTCATCTTGACCGTTGCAGGTTTCTTTTTGCGCCACGCCGGCGTCACAACTCAGGCCGCCGCTGCCGTTGCATTTCACAAAGCCCTTGCAGCTGCCAAAAGCGTTTGTATTAACACATGGTTTGCCAATATCGCTCACGTCATTGTCGATCTTGCCATCGCAGTTGTCGTCCACGCCGTTACAGCTTTCCTTTTCAGGCACTTTGGCGCTGCAGGTTTGCCATGCGTTGCCCGCCGCGCAAACCTGCAAGCCTTGGCACAATCCCAATGCGTTGGTTTTGCTGCATATCTGTGTCTTGCCGATCTTGTCGGGGGTGCAAGTACAGCCATCGGCGGGCGGCAGGCAGCGCAAACCGTTTTGCGCCGTCGGGGTGCAGACGGTGCCGGCCAGCGCGCAAGCCGCGCTGCCGCAGGACGCCGCGCAGACCTTGCCATTGCTGTTGCCCGTTGCCACGCACTGGGCGTCGATCGGGCATTCACTGTCCGCCTTGCAACTGCTGCACGGCGTCTGGGGAATCGGCTCGCAGGTGCCCTTGGCGCCGATCGTGAAACCGGCGTCGCACACGGACACGATGCAATGGGGCGGAAAACTAGTCGGATCGCAAGTGCCTTTGCCGCCTATGAAAACCTTACTGCAGTCAAACCCGCAACCACCGCAATTGCTTTCGGTCGTGTATTTGCCGTTGGCGAGCCACGGTTCATCGGTTTGGCCGTTGCAGTTGTCATCGATGTTGTTGCAGATTTCCGCCTTGGCCGCCGGCGCTTGGCAGACCCAGCCCTTGGCGCCCTGGCAAGCGGACACACCCGGGCAACTGCCGAATTCATTATTGGAAACGCAACTCGGCGCCACCATCGCCTCATCGGTCTGGCCGTTGCAGTCGTTGTCGATGCCATCGCAAAGTTCGGCCGAACTGCCCGGCGCGTCGCAAGCGCTCCAGCCGCCGATGCCGCAGGTTTGGCTGCCAGCGCAAGTGCCGCCGTTGCCCTTACAACTGCGCTTCTCACCTTGATTTTTTCCAGTGCATGAACAAACGCCGCTGTCCGGTTTGCAAACGCCGCTGCCACCGCCGACGGCGTTGCAAGTCAGGCCGACTGGACAGTTGCTGGCCCCGCTGGGGCTAATCGCACACGGAATCAGGCATGTAGACACCTCACCGCCGAGACTGGCACATTGACCGCCCAAACAGTTGAGGTCGCTGCTGCAGGGCGCGCAGGCAAATGCTAGATCGGGCAAGCATTCTGGGCCCTTACCGACGTCGATGCAGGCGTAGCCAAAAGAGCAGTTCGGCGTGCAAATCGCCGGTCCCGTGTCATTTTGCCCGCCGCCGTCGTTGCTGTCGGCAGCGCCGTCGTTGGCGCCGCTGCCGCTATCGCCGCCATCGACGCAGACCGCCTGACAGTCCTCGCCAACTACGCCGTCTGCATTGGTGGGGGACCCATCTTGCAATCCGTTGTCATTTTTACCATTTTTGCCATCTGCTGCGTCGCCCGCGTCGCTCAAATTGCCATTGGCGTCGTTGTCCACGAACGACGGGCCGACCGCAACGTCATCAGCGGGTGGGTCGCCACAGGCGCAAAAGGCCGACAGCGAAACGACAAAGGAGAATCCGCAGTATGATCGCGCGCGGCGCATGGCATTTCCTTCACAATTATGCAGGCGGCAGCATACGGTTTGCGGCGATTGACGGCAAGCTAGAATGTTGCAAGCGGCCATCGCCGCGAAAAATTTGGCGCTTTTTAGGACATCGCAGCCGTGCCGCGGCCAAATAATTGCTCCAACTTGCCGATCAACGCGTCGTTGACCGTCACGCGCAAATTGTCACCGGCGGCGATCGTCACCTCACCCTGATCGGGCACCGAGACCTGCACCAGCACTTTGGCTGTGCCTTTGGCACCCTGAAGCAACGCCTTGAGTTCGCGAAGCTTTTGCGCATCGCATTGCGCCACGTTCAACTTGATGCGCAATTGGTCGGACTGCCCGACCATGGCGTCGTCGAGCAGCTTACATTCTTCAATGCTCAGCCGTACTTTGGTGTCATCATTGCGATCATTGTCCACGCTCAGTTTGAGCAACAGCGGCTGGTCGCCTTTGAGCATGGCAGAGCAACTCTCCAAAGCCCGCGAAAATGTCATGACTTCGGCCTGCCCACTGCGATCCTCGATCACGGTGATGCCCATCCGCGTGCCTTTTTGCGTGATCTGTTCGCGGTGCGAAACGACGACGACGGCGGCCCACGCCTGGTGACGCCGCCCGTATTCCGGCGTCTTTTTCAAGATCGCCGGATCTTTGAGCGCCAAAATATTTTGCACTTTAAGGCGATACAATTCCTTGCCGTAACGATCCAGCGGATGACCGGATACGTAGAACCCAAGGATATCTTTCTCAAATTGCAACATTTGCCGCTGCGTCCAGCGTTCTTCCGCGGCACCGTACGTGTCGACAATCTTGACGCTGCCACCGCCGCCGGACAACATGCCAAACAGGGAAACTTGTGCGGAATCACGGGCTTTCTGTTCATCCTGCGCCCGCTCGACCGCGCGCCCGACGTTGGCCCAAATGACGTCGCGCGGCTGGTCAAAACTGTCAAACGCCCCGCATTTGACCAGTGCTTCTAACGCTTTGCGGTTAGCCCTCTTGGTGTCGACGCGGCGGCAAAGGTCGAACAGGCTGGTAAATCGGCCGTCTTTGTTGCGCGCACTGACGATGGAGTCGATGGCAGATTCGCCCAACCCTTTGATCGCGCCCAGGCCAAAGCGAATTTTTTCGGACGCCACCGAAAAACTGAGCGAACTCTCATTGATATCAGGCGGTAATACCGCAATACCGGCGTTGCGCGCTTGTTGGATGTACTGGACGACTTTGTCCGTGTCGCCTTGATCGGAGGTGAGCAATGCAGCATAAAACTGATGCGGATACAGGCCCTTGAGGTACGCCGTTTGATACGTGACCAAGCCATAGGCGGCGGCATGTGACTTGTTGAAACCGTATTCCGCAAATTGCGCCATCAGACCAAAAATCTGATCAGCTTTGGTCGGATCGACGCCATTTTTCTGCGCGCCATTCTTGAAAACGTCGCCCCACTTGGCCATTTCATCGGCTTTTTTCTTGCCCATGGCGCGGCGCAGGTTGTCGGCTTCACTCAGCGTAAAACCTGCAAGTATTTGCGCGACTTGCATCACCTGTTCTTGATACACGATGACGCCGTACGTGTCGCGCAGACAATCCGCGAGCAAAGGGTGCATGTAATCAGGCTCTTCGCGCTGGTGTTTGCGCTCAATGTAGCGTGTGTGCATGCCCATTCCGAGCGGACCTGGCCGGTAGAGCGCGCCCGCAGCGATCACGTCGCCGAACTCAGTGGGCTTGAGTTGCTCGACCATTCGCGTAAAACCGCTTGATTCCATTTGAAAAATGCCGGCCGTATCGCCGCGGGCCATGACTTCATAGGCCTCAGGTACATCCAAAGCGATCTGATCGATGTCAAAACGCGGCTGATCTTCAGGCAGACTGCGGTTGATGATGCCCACGCAATGCTTGATCATCGTCAAGTTGCGCAAACCGAGAAAATCGAATTTGACCAGGCCGGCTTTTTCAACATCGTCCTTGTCAAATTGCGTCACATTTTCACCGGTTTGACCCTTGCCGACCGGAACTTGTTCCCACAAGGGGCCGCTCGCGATGACCACGCCCGCGGCATGCATGCCGACGTTGCGCACGGCGCCTTCCAAACGGCCTGCGGTTTCAATGAGTTTAGCGATCATCGGATCGCCTTGAACGCGCTCGCGCAAGCGCGGTTCGGCCGCCAGCGCTTCCTGCAGATTCTTCGCATCGTCCGGAACCAATTTTGCGACATCATTGACATCTTGCAGCGGCACACCCAGCACGCGCCCGACGTCGCGGATCGCGCCCTTGGCCTTGAGCGTGCCAAACGTCGCAATTTGTCCTACTTTGTCCGGACCATAGCGCTCTGAGACGTATTTGATGACCTCGCCGCGGCGATCGACGCAAAAATCGACGTCAAAGTCGGGCAGAGACTTGCGGCCGGGATTCAAAAAACGCTCAAAAAGCAAGTTATAAGGCAGCGGATCCAGATCGGTGATGCGCATGGACCAAGCGACCAACGACCCAGCGCCCGAACCCCGGCCTGGACCGACCGGAATCCCTTGGCGCTTGGCCCAGTCGATAAAATCCCAGACGATCAAAAAATAGCCGGGGAAATCCATGTCTTTGATGACGCCGATTTCCCGATCGAGGCGCGCAATGTACGTGTCACGGTCAAAAACTTGGCCCTTCGCTTCGCCTTCGCTGAAACGCCGCAGCAACCCTTCGCGGGCGACGTGGACAAAATAGCCAACCTCATCAAACTTTTCGGGCACCGGAAAGCGTGGCAGCACGCTGTTGCCCAATTCGAGCGTCACGTTACAACGGTCCGCGATTTCAAGCGTTGCGTCGCACAGTTGCGGATAACGCTTGAACCGCCGCCGCATTTCCTGTGGCGTCGCCAGATCGAGTTGATCGGTCGGCAGCACTTGGTCGTCCGGCCTGGCCTGAATGCCCAGACCGATGCAGACCAACACTTCGTGCGCGCGGGCTTGATCGGGGCCTAAGTAATGAACATCATTGGTCGCAACACACGGGATACCTATTTCCGAAGCCACCTGCAACAGCAAAGGCAACACCTGCTCGTGTTCAGCCAGACCGCCGAGTTGACACTCGATAAAGAAATTACCTTCTGGAAACCAAGACTTGTAACGCTGCGCGTGCCGCCGGGCTTCCGTCGGTTCGCCGCGCAACAAGGCATTGCTGATTTCGCCACCCAAGTCGCCGGAAAGACAGATCAAACCCTCATTGCGGTTCTGCAGCAGTTCGTAGTCGATGCGCGGATGACCGCCCGCTGGCGCTTTGAGATTGGCCATCGACACCAGGTACATCAAATTGCTGTAACCTTTTAGATTTTCCGCCAGCAAGGTCACGCGGTGCACGCGTTTGACGTGCTCACCGACCGGCCGACTGGCGATGCTCAGGCAACAGCCGTAAATGGGTTTTACGCCGTACTTTTTGCAGGTTTCAGTGAAGTCGATCGCAGCGTGCAAATTGTCGTGATCGGTCAGCGCGATCGCGTGCATGCCGTTGTCGGCGGCGAATTTGACCATGTCCAAAACGGGCAAAGCGCCGTCGGCGATGGAGAATTGCGTATGTACGTGGAGGTGGACGAAGGACATCTGGGTCTTTTTTGCCCTGCGGGCGGCGGCGCTCACGCGCGGTTGCTTTTGCGCTACGCGCGGATTTTGCGCTACGCGCGGGTTTTGCGCTACGCGCGGGTTTTGCGCTGCGCGCGGTTTTGCGCTGCGCGCGGCCTTGCCCTGCGGGCGGCGCGCCTGCGGCGGGCTGCAATTGCGCTGCGCGCGGCCCGGCACGCTGAAGCGTGGTCGAGCGGCACCTGCAGGTGCCGGTTGCGCGCTATCGCGCTGGATGCAAAGGGGGAAAACCAACGCTCTTTGATTCCGTGCTTAGCCGC